>JAGFXP010000001.1 GCA_017861315.1 Bacillota bacterium
CGACAAAACGGAGATCAAGCTCCTTGCCGAGCAGCTTACAGGGGTTAAACTCTACGCCGAGGCGCTCAGGGCGCAGACCCATGAATTCATGAACAAGCTTCATGTGATTCTGGGAATGGTGCAGATGGGCAGCTTCGATGAACTGTCATCATATATCAGCAGGATAACCAGCAGCTACCAGGAGGAGGTTGGCTTCGTCCTGCGCCGCATAAAGGATCCTGTCGTGGCTGGATTCATTATCGGTAAGATAAGCAATGCGAGGGAAGAAAACATAGAGATAAGCCTTGACGCGGAGGCATACCTGCCGGAATCCGGGTACGCGGAGACGAGCCACAAGGTGGTAACCATCGTAGGCAATCTTATTGACAATGCAATGGACGCAGTTGAGGCTTCAGACAGCAAGGTGGTGGACGTCGATTTCCAGCATGAGGCCGGGTGGCTGAACATGGAAGTGAGCGACAGCGGGAAGGGGATTCCGGACGAGGTCCGCAGTCATATTTTTGAAAAAGGATATTCAACAAAGGGCGATGGGCGCGGGATCGGGCTCTATCTGGTTAAGCAGAGCGTAGAATCCCTGGGAGGGGAGATAGAACTTTTCTCCAAGCCAGGCGAAGGGACCCAGGTTCTGGTCCGCATACCATACACCAGCAAGGAGGAGTCGGTTTGATAAAAGTTTTGATAGTTGAAGATGACCCCATGGTTGCGGAATTCAACAGGCGCTACCTCAAGCAGATAGAGGGCTTCGAGCTGGTATCTGCGGTTCAGACGGGGGACCAGGCTCTCAAGGTGATGCAGGAGAAAGATGTCGACCTCATCCTTCTGGACATTTTCCTTCCCGGAATAAACGGCCTGGAGCTTCTTGCACAGATAAGGGAGATCGATAAGGAAGCGGATGTCATACTGGTGACCGCGGCAAGGGATGTGCAGACCATAAAGAAAGCTCTGAAGCTGGGTGCCGTAGATTACCTGGTGAAGCCCTTTGAGTTCGAGCGCTTCAGAGCGGCGCTTACAGCCTACAGGGAGACACACAGGCTCATTAGGCACAAGGAGGAGCTGAGCCAGGAGGAGTTGGACAGGCTGTTCGCATACAAAGAACAGGCGCCGGAGGAGAGGCCGCTGCCAAAGGGGCTTGACAGGAAAACGCTTAAAAAGGTCTGGGAGGCCATAAAGCATTTCGGCGACAGGCCTTTCTCCACGGACGAGCTTTCGGCGTCCGTGGGCATCTCAAGGGTTTCGATCCGGAAGTACATTGAATTCCTGGCAGACATAGAGATCCTGAGCATGGACATCGAGTACGGTTCAGTAGGGCGCCCCATCTACAAGTACAGATGCCTGGACGCTGACATCAGAAAGATAAAACAATACATTTAACCGAAAAACCGGCTATCATGCCGGTTTTTCGGTTACTTTAATTACAAAACTATTTACAAAGTTCAATATACTATATTATTAAAACGTTTCCAAATATAATTGCCTTAACAAATATATTTAGGGGGTATTAGATTTGGATAACACGGCACAATTAACTCGTGAAGTATCGTCAACTAGTTTTTTCTCAAAGGTTTTAAACTATAAAGTGGGGGTTCTTCCTCTGCCGCTGTACCTGGTTCTGGCAAGCGTTGTGTTCGCGGCTGCATATTTAGGAAAACTTCCGGCTGACATGATAGGCGGGTTTGCAATAATTATGGTCATGGGTATATTCCTGGGCGACCTTGGCAGCAAGATACCTGTTCTCAAGATCATCGGAGGACCTGCCATACTTGCAATATTCGTTCCTTCCTTCCTGGTTGGCATGAACCTGCTTCACCCGGCTGCAATTGAATCGATCACAGGCATAATGAAAAAGTCAAACTTCCTTTACCTTTACATCTCATGTCTGGTTGCAGGCAGCATACTGGGAATGAACAGAAAGATCCTCGTTCAGGGATTCATGAGAATGTTCGCTCCGCTGGTTGTGGGAACAATGGCAGCCATAGCTGCAGGCATCTCGGTAGGATTGCTGTTCGGCTACACACCTTACAAAACATTCTTCTTCATCGTAATGCCTATAATGGGCGGCGGAATAGGAGAAGGAATACTTCCGCTTTCGCTGTCATACGCGGAGATACTCAACAAGGGACAGGAAGAATTCATAGCCCTTATGATCCCTGCCGCGATGCTCGGAAACATAGTGGCAATAGTCTCGGCAGCGCTTCTTAAGCGCCTTGGCGAAAAGAAGACAGAACTGAACGGAAACGGAATGCTGGTCAAGACAGACGACGACCAGGAGGTCCTCAAAGAACAGAAGTCAGATAAGCCTGTAGATTTCTCGCTCATGGGAGCAGGGCTTCTTATCGCATGCTGCCTGTTCATATTCGGGGGACTTGCAAGCAAATTCGTGCCGATCCCCGGACCGGTGCTCATGATCTTCACAGCTGCCCTGATAAAGGTGTTCAAGCTGATGCCTGCAAAGATGGAGCAGGGTGCGTTCCACATGTACAAATTTATATCGGGCAGCCTGACATACCCGCTCATGGTAGGGCTCGGAGTGCTGTTCGTGCCATGGAACCAGATCGTGGCGGCAATCACGCCTGCATACATCGCCATATGCCTTTCAACTGTACTTGCTATGATATCGTCAGGCTTCTTCGTAGGAAAGCTAATGAACATGTATCCTGTTGAGTCTGCCATAGTAACGGCATGCCACAGCGGCTTAGGCGGAACAGGCGACGTTGCAATACTTTCAGCGTCTAACAGGATGGAGCTCATGCCTTTCGCACAGATAGCAACAAGGATAGGCGGAGCAAGCATGATAGTTGTTGCATCCCTTCTGATGAAGATGGTAACTTCGTAAAACTGATAAAATTAATTGGAGGAATAGTTAATGAGCACAATTCAGGAACAGTCATTGAAAATGCACAAAGATTTAGCAGGCAAAATTGAACTATGCAGCAAGGTTGAGGTCAAGTCAAGCATGGACCTCAGCCTGGCGTACACACCCGGCGTAGCTGAGCCATGCAGGGTTATAGCCGGGAATCCGGAAGCGGTTTACGATTACACTGCAAAAGGGAACCTTGTTGCAGTTGTTTCGGACGGCACAGCGGTCCTGGGACTTGGCGATATCGGCCCTATGGCGGCGATGCCTGTCATGGAGGGAAAAGCTGTCCTTTTCAAAAAGTTTGCTGATGTCGATGCTTTCCCTATATGCATTGCCACAAAAAATGTGGACGAGATAGTGAGCCTTGTGAAAGCTCTCGAACCTACCTTTGGCGGAATCAACCTCGAAGACATTTCCGCACCGCGCTGCTTCGAAATCGAGAGAAGGCTTAAGGAAGAAATGGACATACCGGTTTTCCATGACGACCAGCACGGAACAGCAATAGTCGTTCTTTCGGCCTTGATCAACGCGCTCAGGGTTGTGGGCAAAAATTTAGAGGATGTGAAGCTCGTGCTCAACGGTGCAGGTTCTGCAGGTATCGCTATCACAAAGCTCCTCCTAGCGGCAGGCTTGAAAAATGCATTGCTTGTGGACAGGGCTGGTATCCTCTGCAGCGGCGAAGCTTGGATGAACGAAGCGCAGGCATCGATGGCGGAGGTTACAAACCGGGACAAGGTAAGCGGCAGCTTAATCGACGCTATCAAAGGCGCCGATGTGTTCATTGGTGTTTCAGCACCAGGAGTGCTGACTAAAGAAATGGTAAGAACTATGAATCCGGATGCAGTGATTTTCGCTATGGCTAATCCGACTCCCGAGATATTCCCGGAAGAGGCTCTGGCTGCTGGCGCAGCGGTGGTAGGAACAGGCCGTTCAGACTATCCGAACCAGGTCAATAACGTGCTTGCATTCCCGGGCATATTCAGGGGAGCGCTTGATGTGCGTGCAAGCAACATCACCGAAGAGATGAAGGTAGCTGCAGCATATGCGATTGCAGGTATAATTTCCGACGAGGAATTGAACAATGAGTATATAATTCCAAAAGCTTTTGACCCCAGGGTTGCGCCGGACGTCGCTGCTGCAGTAGCTCAGGCAGCTATAGACTGCGGTGTTGCAAGAAAAGAAATGGACATTGACTCTATAAGGAAGCGCGTAAGCCAGCTTTCATAAATCAAATATAAAAAGCTGAAGGGATCCGATAACGGATCCCTTCAGCTTTTTTATTCGGATTTAGATTTCAGCATGAACATTCATTCCGCCAACCTTTCCGTAGGTTTTGGTGATTGATTTCACGGACATATTTACGTTTCCGTGCTCTGCCAGCATCTTGTGGAAACATTCGAACTGGTTCCGTGGCAAGATGATTCTGAGTATCAATCGTTCGGTGCCCTCAATGCCGTAGCCCATGGTCGTGGTTACTGAATATCCCTGCTCGCGCAGCGTATCAGCCAGAATCTTACCCTGGACAGGATGCTTGTATACATCTATTTCAAACAGGCCGAATGCCAGTTTTTTTTCAATCATGCTGCCTAAAAAGACTCCAAACATTTTGCCGGCAGCAAAAGCCAGAACAAATCCGTAACCAGAGGAATTTGTAGTAAGCTTGAATGCATAAACAAATATGATGGCATCTATAAACGTGGTTAAATAAACAGGCTTGATAGCCTTCTGCGCCAGGAATGTTGTTTTAAGATTTCCCAGACAGGTTCCAAACACATTCAATGCGAATATGATCAGTAAATTGATTAAAGTATTTAACATTTTTTCTCCTTCCAAAAAAATAAAATACCCCTGTCTGAGCAACAAGAGGTATCGATTAATTTCCTTTAAATTGTGATGACTATACTATTGTAACACAGTATTTCGCTTTTGTCGAATTATGTCCGATTTGCTCGTTTGGATATGATTTTTCCGGGGTTATAGCAGCTATAAAATTCACTTATCGGAATATTCTGAAAAAATCTTGTAATCATCTAAAACCTGCTATATACTTGTATCAAGAAATAACAAAATACTCATTTTTTTACAGAAAAGTGTTTGATAAATATCAAACATTTTTCTGCGGAAAAGAAAGCGGCAGTGTCAACTAAAAAACAATTCAAGGGGGTAATGAGGTGTTAAAACAGTACGTATTAGCAAAATCAATGGACGATGTACTCAAATGCTTTAAGGAGTATCCAGGCGAAGCGCGAATTATTGCCGGCGGAACGGATCTGGTCCTGGACATGGAATCGGGGAAGGTTCAGTGCAGCTGCCTGGTCGACATCACCGGGATTGATGAGCTGCAGAAAATCGAAATGACTGACCAGAACGTAATAATAGGCGCGGCGGTCACCCACAGCGAAGTGAACAGATCTGAATTAATTAAAGCGACAGCTGCAGTATTATCCCAGGCCTGCGGAACAGTCGGATCGCTCCAGATCAGGAATATCGCTACGGTTGTCGGGAATGTTGTCAACGGGCAGCCTGCAGCAGATGCTGCTGTTGCGCTGATGGCCCTTGGAGCAGAAGCGGAGATTGCCTGCCTGAGCGGCACAAGAAACGTACCCCTGGAAGAATTTTATGCGGGGCTTGGAAAGACAAACGTCGACTGCAGCAACGAAATAGTGACCTCTGTTAAATTCCCTGCCCTGAAAGAGAATCAGGGATCTTCCTTTGTGAGATTCGCGCAGAGGGAGGCTTTAGCGCTGCCTATGCTTAACGTGGCAGTATCACTTTCGCTGAACGGGGACAAGACTATCGAATGGGTAAGGATAGCAATGGCTCCTGTAGGCCCGAAGCCGATGAGGGCGAGAAGTGCCGAGCAAATGCTGACAGGCAGTGAGATAAGCGGTGAACTGTTTGAAAAAGCAGCCGAAGAAGCCTTGAAAGAAGCCTGTCCAAGGGACAGCGCCTTGAGGGGAACAGCTGAATACCGAAAGGATGTATTGCCGGTATTGGTAAGAAGGGCACTCGAGGCTGCGGTAGCGTCAATAAAATGCTTCTAATAGAAAACGGGGGAGGTTTTTTTAGTGGATAAAATGATTTTGGAATTCAGATTGAACGGAGAAGAAGTAGAGATATTAGTTTCGCCGGATGAGATCCTTCTTGATGTTTTAAGGGACAGGTTCAATTTTACCGGAACAAAGAAGGGCTGCGGCAAAGGCGAGTGCGGTGCGTGCACGGTAATAATAAACGGAAACGCTGTCAATTCCTGCATGCTTCCTGCAATGAAGGCCATGGGCAAGGACGTCCAGACTATCGAGGGAATAGGCACCCCGGAAAACCTGCATCCGCTTCAGCAGACATTCATTGAGGAGGGGGCAATACAGTGCGGTTTCTGTACTCCTGGAATGATAATGTCGTCAAAGGCGCTGCTGGATAATAACCAGTCACCGACCAGGGAAGAGATAAAGGAAGCGATATCGGGCAACATCTGCCGATGCACAGGCTATGTGAAAATTGAACAGGCTGTACTGTCTGCAGCTAATAGAATGAAAGCTCAGAAATCAGTAGGGGAGGGAGAATAGTGAATAAAGAATATTCTGTAGTAGGTAAGAATATCGTCAAGCTGGATTCCATAGAGAAAGCCACTGGAGCGGCCACATTCACATGTGACTTCAAACTCCCTAACATGCTTTACGGGAAGGTGCTCAGAAGCCCGCATCCTCACGCAAGGATCGTCAGCATTGATACGAGCAAAGCCGAGGCTCTGCCGGGTGTCAAAGCTGTTGCTACATATAAAAACACCTCCAGGGTGCTGTTCAACACATCGGCGACCGCTACATTCACAATCCCTCCGCTGGTGCCGGTAGTGGATCAGTATATATTTGACTCCGTTGTAAGGTATGTGGGGGATGAGGTTGCAGCTGTGGCGGCAGTTTCGAAAAGGATAGCGGAGGAAGCGCTGAAACTTATAGAAGTGGAATATGAAGTGCTTGAACCTGTATACGATCCTCTGGAAGCCATGAAAGAGGGCGCGCCCATCTTGCACAGCCATACTGAAAGCAAGAATGTGCCTGGTGAAAAGATCCATATAGAAATGGGTGATTTGGATAGAGGCTTTGCAGAGGCGGACAGGGTGTACGAACACACCTTCAAGCTGCCTGTACAGAAGCAGGCACAGCTGGAAACCCAGGGTGCTGTAGCAAAGATTGGAGTGGACGGAAGCATAACAGTCTGGTCCACAACACAGACCCCTCATCCGACAAAGAGGATCATAGGATCCATATTCAACGTCCCTTACAGCAAGGTCAGGGTGCTCAATCCGCCGTATATCGGCGGAGGCTTCGGCGTGCGCATAGGCCTTTCGGCAAAGGCTGAGCCGATAGCTGTCGCGCTTGCACTGCTGTCAAAGCAGCCGGTGAAGGTTGTTTATGACAGGAAAGAAGATTTCATAGCATCCGACACAAGGCACGGCGGATACGTGACTGTTAAGACGGGGGTCAAGAATGACGGCACATTCACCGCAAGAAAACTCGAAGGCATTTTGAACGGCGGGGCATACTGCAGCTGGAGCACAGAGGCGCCCGGGGTGCTTGGCGCAATGGGGCTGTCGCTATATTACTGCCCTAACCAGATGTACGACGGTCACAGCGTTTACACGAATACCACTCCGGCGGGAGCGATGAGAGGCTTCGGAAACCCTCAGGCAATGTTCGCGATAGATTCCCAGATGGACATAATCGCGGAGGATCTGAACATCGATCCGCTGGAAATCAGAAGAAAGAATATTATGCGTGTAGGACAGCCTTGGGTGCTTCCTTATCCTTGCCTCAGTTCAGGCCTTGAGGAATGCATGGACAAGGGTGCTGCAACCATAGGCTGGGATCGAAGGGGCAAGCTGAACGCAGGAAACAGCAAAAAACGCCGCGGAATAGGAATGGGCATAGGCACACATGTATCAAATGCATGGCCGTTCTGCGGGGACTATTCTAATGCATATGTAACAATCCAGCAGGACGGATCTGTACATTTGGCAAGCGGTATACCTGATATGGGGACCGGAAACACCACTGCACTGAAGCAGATGGTCGCTGAAACCCTGGGAGTGGAATTCGATAATGTCAGGATAACCTATGGGGACACGGAATCAACTCCGTTCGAAATCGGAAGCCACGCTAGCAGGACCTGCTATGCTTCCGGCACAGCTGTGGTTGCGGCAGCCAACGATGCCAGAGACAAGGTGCTTGCATTTGCAGCAAAAACACTTGGAACAGCGAAGGAGGATCTGGATATCCTGGATGCCGCCATTTGCTCATCATCAAATCCGGAAATGAAAATGGCGCTGAGCGATGCAGCGCTGAAGGCCCACGAGCAGGGGCAGCAGTTCATAGGCGTTGGAAGCATCATACCTCAGAACGCTCCTCCGTATCTTGCACAGTTTGCTGAGGTCGAGGTGGATCTGGAGACTGGAAAAGTCAAGGTTGTGAAACTGGTCGGAGCCAACGATGTCGGCAAAGCCATCAACCCTCTGGTGGTTGAAGGCCAGCTGGAAGGCGGGCTGGCTATGGGTATCGGCTACACGCTGACAGAAGAAATAAAATATGATTCAAAAGGAAGACAGCTCAATACAAGCTTCGAGAAATACGTGCTTCCGACAGCGATGGACATAACAGAGCTTCAGACGATAATCGTGGAGGCAAACGATCCTACCGGGCCATTCGGCGCGAAGGGTGTGGGTGAAACTGGCCTCGTAGCAACAGCCCCTGCAATTGCAAATGCAGTGTATGACGCTATCGGGATACGCTTCTTTGAGATACCTCTCACAGAGGAAAGGGTATACAGGGCCATCAAAAAAGAAGGTATAGAATAACTGATCACGGGCGCCCCCCGGGTGCCCATAGGGCATAGCATTATTTCCTCACAGCAGATATTGTGCAATATGTATAAGTAAAAGATCCAGTCAGAGTGAAGCTTCATTACTTTGACTGGATCGTTCCATTTGTGCAATAAAATAGCGAAAATGCAAAAAGTTCAAAAAAGCGTGGGAGATTATGCAGTAAAATATTTCGCTTTGTGCCATGAAATAATATAATATTTCGCTATTATTAGAATTAAGTGAAAAAGAAAACGTTTTAACAACAATCACAGCAGCAAATCTAACGACGGTCATTATAAGAAAATTAATGATATTATATTAAGAAACGAAAAAAATTAAAAAAGAAGGGAGTTTTGTTTGTGCTCGAAATGAGAGGAACAGCCAACGCGGCTGCAGTAGCTGCAAAAAACAAGTTATCATCTCAGTTTTACAGAAAAGGTATCACAATCGCATTGTTCTCAGGTCTTATGTATGGATTCTATTCTGCATTCCTGACTCTGGGAATGTCTAAGGGGGTATGGGGTGACTGGTACGGTGTCAATGCAGCCGGATTGTCAGCCTTTGTAGTAACATATCTCCTGGGTGCGCTGGGAAGTGCGGTAAATGACACATGCAGTGCTGTATGGGCGATGGGGTATGCTGGTTTCAGAGGAAAACTCGGGGACTTCTTCAGATGTCTCAAAACAACACCTGGCCATGTAATGATACTGTGTGCACTCATAGGGGGACCTATATCAAGTACGGCTTATGTAGTAGGCCTTCAGATGGCGGGATCCATAGTTATTCCTATAACAGCGCTCTGTCCGGCTATAGGAGCAATTCTTGGAAGGCTGCTCTTCAAGCAGGAACTTAACAAGAGAATGATGCTCGGCATAGCAATCTGCGTAGCAGCCAGCTTCATGATAGGAAGCACAAGCATCGGCGGCGATGCGCCTCCGGGAATGTTCCTGGGCATCTGCATAGCTTTCATAGCTGCACTGGGCTGGGGCTTTGAAGGATGCGTTGCAGGCTACGGAACTTCAATGATAGATTCCGAAATCGGTATAACAATAAGGCAGGCAGTATCAGGCCTTTCAAACCTTATCATATTGCTTCCTGTATTTGGACTTATGGCAGGCGGCTTAAACCTTTCAACAAGCCTTGCAATCCAGGCGTTCACAAGCGGTCCTGCAATGTTCTGGTTCGCAATAAGCGGTCTCTGCGCATTCGTTTCATACATGAGCTGGTACAGAGGAAACAGCATGTGCGGCGCGGCTCTTGGAATGGCTGCCAACGGCACATACTCCTTCTGGGGACCTTTCTGCTGCTGGATAGTGCTCGGGGTTATCTTCGGAATGGATGGCTGGTCAATACCTCCTATAGCATGGGCTGCTGCAGTACTTATGGTATTCGGTATCCTGGTTATAGCCATGAATCCGATGGACTTATTCAAGAAAAAGGAGGCGAAATAATATGAAACCTCTTAACTACGCCATACTGAAACACTTCACTACAGTCAAAGAGGCGAGT
The DNA here is from genome assembly GCA_017861315.1 of Bacillota bacterium. Lineage (GTDB taxonomy): Bacteria > Bacillota > Clostridia > Clostridiales > Clostridiaceae > UBA699. The sequence continues at coordinate 10,224 of JAGFXP010000001.1, forward strand.
GCGGATGATGTCATAGAAGCCCTCAAAGGCGAGTACGGCAAGTTCAAGGCTCTTAACAAAAAAGACGTGATCGCAGCGCTGATGACAGCTGAAGCAAACTGCCTCCTCGAAGAAACAAGATTCGACCTTGATGATGCAGGAAACCTTAGGGTTTACTACCGCGCAAACGAAGACGGCGCAGCTACAATAAACAAGTACATTAAGGATTAACGTTCGGAAGGAGAATATGTAATGAAATATCACGGTGAAGAAGCATTAGGGCTTATAGAAACATTAGGCATGGTTCCGGCAATCGAGGCTGCAGACAAGATGCTTAAAGCAGCCAATGTTGAACTTGTATCATATGAAAACGTCGGTTCCACTCTTGTTACCATCATGGTTAAAGGCGATGTAGCTGCAGTGAGAGCATCTGTAGAAGCAGGAGCTGAGGCTGCGGCAGCGGTAGGCAAGCTGACAGCACAGAACGTTATGCCGAGACCTATAAAAGACATCGGAGCAATAGTGTCAATATACGACATCGATGCGTAAAAATAAATTGGGAGAGAGGAACTACAGATGAGCAATTACAAAGCTTTAGGTCTAATAGAAACATTTGGTATAGTTTTTGTTTTGGAGGCAGCGGATGCCATGTGCAAAGCTGCGGACGTTGAACTGGTCGGCTTCGAAAACGTAGCTTCCGGATATATATCGGTTCTGGTACGAGGAGACGTAGGTGCATGTAAAACAGCAGTTAGCACCGGAATTAAGGCTGTAGAGGATATGGGCGCTGAGGTTTACAGCTCCGTTGTCATAGCAAGCCCACACCCGGACCTGGAAAAAATCATAGCCCGCTACTCGCTTGAGAATCTGAACGTATAGAATCAAGAAGCTGATGAAAATGAAAAGGAGAGTCAGAAATGAACATTATAGACAATGATTTGCTCTCCATCCAAGAATCTCGGATTATTGTGGAAAATGCCAGCACGGCACAAAAGCTGCTGGCAGCCTTTCCTCAGGAAAAACTGGATGAGATTGTTGAACGCATTGCTGAAGAAATTGGAAAACACGCCCGCGAACTTGCCGTAATGTCACAGGAAGAAACGGATTATGGCAGGTGGCAGGATAAATATATCAAGAACCGGTTTGCCTGCGAGTACCTGCCTTCAAAGCTTAGGGGGATGCGCTGCGTCGGCATAATCGACGAAGACAAGCAGAACAAGACAATGGATATAGGGGTGCCTATGGGTGTTATCATAGCCCTGTGTCCTGCAACAAGTCCTGTTTCGACAACCATATACAAGGCTCTGATAGCAATCAAATCAGGCAATGCCATCATCTTTTCGCCACACCCAAGAGCGAAGTCAGCTATCTCCAAGGCGCTCGATATAATGATCAGGGCAGCAGAGGGCTATGGCCTGCCGGAGGGAGCTCTGGCATACCTTCACACTGTGACCCCAAGCGGGACGCTTGAGCTGATGAAGCATAAAGCGACATCCCTTATAATGATCACAGGGGTGCCGGGAATGCTGAAGCCGGCCTACAAGTCAGGAAAGCCCGTCATATACGGCGGAACAGGCAACGGACCTGCGTTCATTGAAAGGACAGCTGACATAAGGCAATCGGTGAAAGACATCATAGCCAGCAAGACCTTCGACAACGGGATCGTGTCAGCGGCAGAGCAGTCGATCGTTGTGGACAGTCCCGTAGCGGCGGAAGTCAAGCAGGAGCTGATAAAGAACGGGGCATACTTTATGGCTGATGAAGAGGCGCAAAGCCTCGGCGCTCTCTTCTACGGTTCCGACGGCAGAGCGGACTCCGAGATGGTGGGCAAATCGGCACAGGAACTGGCCAGGAGGGCTGGATTCTCAGTGCCGGCCTGTACAACGGTGCTGATATCAGAGCAGAAATACGTATCCGAGATGAATCCGTACTCAAAGGAAAAGCTGTGCCCGGTCCTGGCCTTCTACATAGAAGACGACTGGATGCACGCCTGCGAGAAGTGCATAGAGCTTCTTCTCAGCGAGAAGCACGGCCACAGCCTCGTGATTCATTCAAGGAATGAAGAAGTGATACGGCAGTTTGCGCTGAAGAAACCTGTCGGAAGGGTTCTTGTAAACACTCCGGCTTCCTACGGCAGCCTGGGCGCCACTACAAACCTGTTCCCGGCCCTTACATTGGGCAGCGGATCCGCCGGAGAAGGCATGACATCCGACAATGTTTCGCCCAGAAACCTCATCTATATAAGAAAAGTAGGTTACGGCGTAAGGAGCATAGACGAGATAATCGGGGGCGGCGCTGAAAAGAAGCAGGGTTACAATCCGGAAGATCTGAGGATGCTGCAGAGCATTTTGAAAAAAGCCATAGAAGAAATGAAATGATTATGAAAGATTGAGAGGTAGAAATATTGGATATTCGTGAATTTTCAAATAAATTTGCTGAAGCAACAAAGAATATGTCCGCTGAAGAACGAACATCTTTGATGAGGATGTTTGAAGGCATATCAAAGGAAATAACAAAAGAAGACACAGTTACCACAACAGTATGTCCTACAGGAACCGGTGTTCCTAATGGAATAACCGAAAGACTGCAAAAACTGAAGGACAACTACATGAAGTGGAAACCGACAATAACTACACACCGTGCACGTGCGATCACAAAGATTGCGATGGAAAATCCGGGAATGCCTAAGTCAATCCTGAGAGGAAAATGCTTCAAGTACTGCTGCGAAACTGCACCGCTCGTTATACAGGAAGCTGAACTTATCGTCGGAGCACCCTGCGGAGCACCGCGTGCAGGAGCTTTCTCACCTGACATAGCATGGAGATGGATGGAAAACGAGCTAGACACCATAGGCACAAGACCTCAGGATCCGTTCTATATCTCAGATGAAGACAAGAAATATATGAAAGAGGAGCTCTTCCCATTCTGGAAAGGCAAATCTGTAGATGAATACTGCGAAGACCAGTACCGTGAAGCTGGAGTATGGGAGATTTCAGGCGATTCCTTTGTTTCGGACTGCTCATACCATGCAACAAACGGGGGCGGAGATTCAAATCCTGGATATGACGTGATCCTTATGGGAAAAGGCATGCTGGACATACAGCAGGAAGCCAGGGAGCACCTTGAAAAGTTGGATTATGAAAATCCTGAAGATATCGAAAAGATATACTTCTATAAATCCTTAATAGAAACTGCAGAAGGCGTAATGATATACGCCAAGAGGCTTTCAGACTATGCAGCGGAAATGGCTGCAAAAGAGACTAACCCTAAGAGGAAGGCGGAACTCCAGAAAATAGCAGAAGTAAATGCATGGGTTCCTGCTCACAAGCCTCGTACCTTCTGGGAAGCAATACAGTCAGTATGGACGATTGAATCACTGCTGGTAGTCGAAGAGAACCAGACAGGAATGTCGATCGGACGAGTTGACCAGTACATGTACCCATTCTACAAGGCAGACATAGAGAGCGGAAGAATGAATGAATACGAAGCCTTCGATCTGGCAGGCTGCATGCTCATAAAAATGTCCGAGATGATGTGGGTAACAAGCGAGGGAGCATCCAAGTTCTTCGCAGGCTACCAGCCGTTTGTAAACATGTGCGTGGGCGGAGTTACCCGCGAAGGCCTTGATGCAACAAACGACCTCACTTACCTGCTTATGGACGCAGTGAGACATGTGAAGATATACCAGCCTTCACTGTCATGCCGTATCCACAACAGGTCACCGAAAAAATACATGAAGAGAATTGTTGATGTAATCCGTTCAGGTATGGGATTCCCGGCCTGCCACTTCGATGATGCCCACATAAAGATGATGCTGGCAAAGGGAGTATCCATCGAGGATGCAAGAGACTACTGCCTCATGGGCTGCGTTGAACCGCAGAAGTCAGGACGTATGTACCAGTGGACTTCGACAGCATACACCCAGTGGCCGATCTGCATAGAGCTTGTAATGAACAACGGCGTTCCACAGTGGTACGGCAAGCAGGTATGCCCTGACATGGGAGACCTCAGCAAGTACAAGACATACGAGGAATTCGACAATGCTGTAAAGGAAATGATCAAGTACGTCACAAAATTGAGCAGCATCGCAACAGTAATCTCCCAGAGAGTTCACAGGGATCTGGCGCCTAAGCCTCTCATGTCGATAATGTATGAAGGCTGCATGGAGAACGGAAAGGATGTTTCTGCAGGCGGAGCGATGTACAACTTCGGACCTGGAGTGGTATGGTCGGGACTGGCTACCTACACTGATTCCATGGCCGCCATCAAGAAACTAGTGTTCGACGAGAAGAAATACACGCTCCAGCAGCTGAATGAAGCCCTGAAAGCTGATTTTGCCGGCTATGAACAGGTTAAGAGCGACTGCCTAAAGGCTCCTAAGTACGGAAACGATGACGACTATGTAGACCTTATAGCTGCAGACCTGGTCAACTTCACGGAGATGGAGCACCGTAAGTTCAGGACACTCTACTCGGTAATGTGCCACGGCACGCTGTCCATATCCAACAATACACCTTTCGGACAGCTTACAGGTGCAACAGCCAACGGAAGAAGCGCATGGACGCCGTTATCCGACGGAATAAGCCCTACACAGGGAGCTGACTTCAACGGACCGACAGCTATAATAAAGTCCGTATCCAAGATGGCATGCGATAACATGAACCTAGGTATGGTCCACAACTTCAAGCTTATGGCTGGACTCCTTGATACACCGGAAGGCGAGGAAGGTATAATAACACTTCTGCGTACAGCATGCATGCTGGGCAACGGCGAGATGCAGTTCAACTACCTGGACAACAATACCCTTATCGAGGCTCAGAAGCATCCTGAACAGTACCGTGATCTGATCGTAAGGGTTGCAGGCTACAGCGCATTCTTCGTTGAACTGTGCAAGGATGTTCAGGACGAGATCATAAGCAGAACTATGCTGACACACTTCTAAAAACAGGAGATATTTGGTATGAACAATGCAAAGGCAGCAATGATTGAAAGAAAAGCACTCATCTTCAATGTGCAAAAATACAATATGTATGATGGGCCGGGGATTAGGACGCTTGTATTCTTCAAGGGATGCCCGCTTCGATGCAAATGGTGTGCGAATCCTGAAGGGCTTGAGAAAAAATATCAGGTCCTGTACAAGAGGAACTCATGCATTGACTGCGGTGCCTGCGTATCGGTTTGTCCAGTCGGCATACACTCGATTTCAAAACAAAACAGGCATGAGGTGAACCGCAGCATAGAATGCACCGGCTGCCGCAAGTGCCAGGAGGTATGTACACAAGCTGCCCTGTCAATCGTGGGAGAGGTTAAAACAATTTCGGAACTCATGGAGATCATCGAACAGGACAGGGAGTTCTATACTGTCTCAGGCGGCGGAGTAACGCTCGGAGGCGGCGAGGTGACCATGCAGTCGGAATTCGCAGCAAACCTTCTGATGGTATGTAAGCAGGAGGGTATCAACACAGCGATCGAAACCTGCGGATATGCAAAGCTCGATGCAATGCTGCAGATGTCCGAGTTCACGGACCTGTTCCTTTACGACATCAAGCATATCGATCCGGAGCGACACTACAAGCTTACCGGAGTGCACAACGAGAGGATCCTTGAGAATCTGAAGGAGCTGCTTCACAGAAGATACAACGTCAAGATCAGGATGCCGCTGCTCAAGGGCATAAACGACAGCCAGGAAGAGATAGAGAGAGTTATAGCGTTCCTGATGCCTTTCAGAGACTACAAGAACTTCAAAGGCATAGACTTGCTTCCTTACCACAAGCTGGGGGTAAACAAGTACACCCAGCTTGGTAAGGAGTACCCGATTGAGGGAGACCCGAGCCTGACAGACGAGGATCTTGACAGGATTGAAGGATGGATCAAGAAATATGAATTCCCGGTTACGGTCGTCAGGCACTGACGGCCGGCCGGAATTAGAGATGATAGAGAGGTAACCTTTATGATGGAAGCTGGTGAGAAAGCGATACAACGCGTAATAGAAGAGTCGGTGCCTGGAAAACAGGTTACGATTGCTCATGTTATTGCTTCACCCATGCCCGATATCTACGAGAGATTGGGAATAGACGATAAAGGGGCGATCGGGATACTGACCATAACGCCATATGAAGCAGCCATAATCGCTGCAGACGTTGCAACGAAGACAGCGGATGTTGAAATCGGATTTTTGGATCGTTTCACAGGCTCTGTGGTAATCACAGGCGATGTGCAGAGCGTTGAGACGGCGCTGAATGCGGTCAATGACACCCTGAAAAACCTGCTGGATTTCATGACTGCACCGATAACAAGAACATGAGGAAGAAGCGGGTAATGGTGATCGGGCCTACAAACTGCGGAAAGACCACACTGGTCAACGCGCTGAATGATTATGACGGTCCGCTTAGAAAAACACAGGATATCATTTATGGTAAGAATACAATCGATGTTCCGGGTTCTTATATAGAGAACACCTGGATGTATAAACATATAATAGCAGCTGCACAGGATGCGTCACATGTACTTGTGCTGGTGGATCAGTCGAGATGCGTCAGCAAATACCCGCCTGGATTTGCGAAATCGTTCAGGTGCCCGGTAATCGGCGTAATAACCAAGACGGATCTTATGCCTGAAAACGAGGAGCTCTGCATAAAGGAGCTGAAGCGGATCGGGGTTCAGCCGCCTTACTACACGGTTAGCCTGACCAACCGTGAAGGTGCAGAGGCTCTGAAGGAACGGTTATTTGCAAATCAGGAAGTGAAGGGGGATTAAGATGAAATTTATAACCGAAGAAGACTTGCGGGATTTATATAGAAAAGAACCTTTTACTGCATATGAGCTGGAGCAGGGAGCGAGGCTTACCCCGGGAGCCCGCCAGTTCCTTTCTGACAGGGGAATCAGCATGCAAGACAATGTATCGGCAGCGAAGAAGGATTCAGCGAAGCCGGACAAGGCAAGCGCAGGGGAAAAAAAGAAATTGGGCTGCATGATGAAATCCACCGAAGCAATTTTCCTGATGGCTGGAGAAGAACTTCTGAGAGGGGATGCTGTCCTGGCCCAAAGCGTAATCGATCTGGGCAGGCAGTTCACCTGCATAAAAAATGCTTTCAACAACAGCGGAGCCATAGATAATCTCAGCTGCAGGGAGTGCACAGGAATAAGCGAAAAGAATTTTTCGGAGGACCTGGATGACTGTTTTGAAATAAATGAATCACATATCCAGCTGAAAAAGGGGAGAGACATAATAGTGCTGCACAGGCTGCGCTGCAATCTGCGGGAACTGGAAGCGGGCATCCTGGAAATGTGCGATGGACGCGCCGGGGAAAATGATTTGTGCAGGGAGCTGACCGGAAAGATCAACCAGATAGTCAACACCCTGTCGCAAATGATATGCTCAGTAGTTGGAGGTAAAATATGTCAGAGAAAAAGTTGAATTATGAATACTGCGACCAGCTTGTAAGGGACTTCGAGAATGTTGTGAAGAACCCCGTAAGGGAAAAATCCTCTGTCTACTATACAGGCGTCGATCTTGGAACTGCATGCGTCGTGCTTGCGGTAGTAGATGAAAACTACAAGCCGGTGGCAGGAGCCTACAGGTATGCGGACGTAGTTAGGGACGGAATGGTTGTGGACTATATAGGAGCAATAAACATAGTCAGGGAACTGAAGCGGGAGATTGAGGAGAAGCTTGGCGCCGAACTCGTTTACGGGGCAGCCGCAATCCCTCCGGGAACAGATGAACTTGATTCGGGAGCAGTAAAGAACGTGGTCCAGGCAGCAGGCTTTGAGCTGACGAACGTGCTTGACGAACCTACAGCAGCCAACAAAGTGCTCAAGATACAGAACGGGGCTGTTGTGGATATCGGCGGCGGAACAACGGGGATCTCGATACTGAAGGACGGTAAGGTTGTCTACATCGCGGACGAGCCTACGGGAGGGACACACTTCTCGCTGGTCGTATCGGGAGCATACAAAATGTCCTTTGCCGATGCGGAGCTGTTCAAAAGGGATTCCGCGAACCACAGGGAGCTTATCCCCGTGCTCAAGCCTGTAGTCGAAAAGATATCCTCCATAATAAACCAGCACATCAAGGGCTACGACGTTAGCGAGATATCGCTGGTAGGCGGAACGTGCTGCCTTACAGGAATAGAGGATATCATAGAGAAGAAGACGGGCATCTTTACACACAAGCCGCAGAATCCGATGTTTGTAACCCCGCTGGGCATAGCTCTGAGCTGCACCAGGGAAAGTATAGGATAGGGGATGTTATTATATGGAGTTTAGAATTATCAAATCTCCTTCCCCGGGCACTCTTGATATACTCTTAAAGCGAATGGGGCCGGGGGTCGGCACTGAAGCCATGTGCACAGATGCGGTAGGGCTTGTGCAGGGGAGAATGATTGAGATGATCTGCGCGGCTGACATTGCCGAAAAGGCCGTTGGAGTCACGGTAGGCGATATCAAGGGCAGCTGTCCGCAGAACATGATAATGATTGCGATATTCGGAGACACGTCATCTGTAGAGTCTGCGATCGGTGAGATCAAACTCGGTTTGGAAAAGGGGAAATAGATATGTTAACAGCAAGACTGATTGACAATGTTTGGGCGACAAGGAAGGCGGAATCTCTCAATGGCTACAAGCTGATGCTCGCCGAGGTAATCGGAGGAGGCACCGGCAACGGCCAGCGCATGATAGTCGTGGACATAATAAGCGCAGGAATCGGTGACAGGGTTATCGTAACCACGGGCTCATCGGCCAGGAAAATGCTTGGCAGCGATGACATACCGGTGGACGCGGTTGTAGTGGGGATCATAGATGATGACTGCAGTTTTGAATAAAGGAGTGAAATAGATGAGTCTTCTTGACATGGTGAGAGAAGCCGGCGTTATAGGGGCTGGCGGGGCAGGATTTCCTACCCATGCTAAGCTGACAGCCAAGCCGGAATATATACTCCTAAACGGAGCGGAATGTGAACCTTTGCTGAGGGTGGACCAGCAGCTGATGGAGCTGTTCCCTGATGAGATAATAAAGGGATTTGAAGCAGCAGGAAGGTATGCCGGTGCAGAAAAAGCCATAATCGGCGTAAAAGGAAAGCATAAGAAGGTAATAGAGATCCTTAAGGATCGGATAGAAGCGCTGCAGGTTGGCGGTTTCGTGGAAGTCGGAGAGCTTCCGGACATCTATCCCGCAGGAGACGAACAGGTCCTGGTTTATGAGCTTACAGGAAGGACCGTTCCGGAGGCAGGCATTCCGATACAGGTCGGATGTGTTGTAATCAACTCCGAGACGGCGCTGAATGTTTACAACGCTTCCTTGGGAAAAGCTGTAACTGAAAAATATATAACGTTAGCGGGAGACATCCCGAACCGCGTAACCGTAAAGGTGCCCGTGGGGACGCCCATAATAGACGTCCTCAAGCTCAGCGGAATAGAAAACTTCGAAGGCTACTCGGTGATCGACGGCGGCCCTATGATGGGTCCAGTCATGAGCAGCCTTGACGGATATATAACAAAGAAGCACAAGGGATTCGTTATCCTGAAAAAGCAGCATCACCTGATCCGCAAGAAATCAGTGACACCGGAACAGGCTAGAAGGGTCAACCGGTCTTCCTGCGAACAGTGCCGCATGTGCACGGACATGTGTCCGCGATACCTTATAGGACATGATATGCAGCCGCACAAGATGATGAGGGCCCTGAGCTACAAACTGGACGACCTGGAGGGGCAGAAGACAGCAATGCTTTGCTGCCAGTGCAACCTGTGCGAACTGTTCTCCTGTCCGGCAGGCCTCTATCCCAAGAATGCAAACCTGCATTTCAAAGCTAAGCTTGCCGAACAGAATATTAGATATACACCGGTCAAGACAGAATTCACGGCGCGCAAAAACCGCGAATACCGTCTGATACCAAGCAAGCGCCTTATCGCAAGGCTCGGCCTGAAGGATTTCGACAAGCCGGCTCCTATGGCGGAAATCGAAATGCAGCCTGAGCTGGTCTGCATAGCAACTAGGCAGCACGTAGGAGCGCCTGCTGTGAGCCTTGTGACCGCCGGCGACCATGTCCAGCCGGGACAGATGATCGGCAGGATCCCTGAAGGAAGTTTGGGAGCAACTATACATTCAAGCATCTCGGGGACGGTCGTGGAAAGCGGAAATGATTATATTGCGATAAGGAGGGACTGATATGTCGAAAGCAATAGGAATGGTTGAATTTACAAGCATCGCACGCGGTATATATGCTGCAGATCAGATGGTTAAAATCTCTGATGTTGAAATAGTCACAGCCGGTTCTGTATGTCCTGGCAAATACATCGCGATTGTTCAGGGCGATGTGGCAGCGGTTCAGGATTCAGTAGGTATCGGTGAGAGGATGGCGGAGGAATACCTGGTGGATTCCATAGTGATACCGAATGTCAGCCCGCTGGTTTTTCCGGCAATCACCGGTGCAACGATGCCGGAAAGGATTCAGGCTCTGGGAATAATGGAGTCTTTCTCACTGGCAACGATGGTGATCGCTGCCGATGCAATCCTGAAGGCAGCCGAGCTGGAGCCTCTTGAGCTCCGCCTGGGAACAGGGCTCGGAGGCAAGTCGTTCTTCACATTCACCGGCGATGTGGCAGCGGTTCAGACCGGTGTTGAGGCGGGAGTGGCTGTCTGCGAAGAAAAGGGTCTGCTGGTGAATGCGGAGGTTATACCTTCACCTTCGGACAGATTGGTGTCATCTTTGTTCTGATTTATGAACTTGAATAGATGAGGAAGCAAAACATGAAATACCTACAAATGAAAGGATGTGAAGAAATGAAGAAATTGATTTGTGCAAAAGACGTCGAGGCAGCGGGAAAGCAGGGCAAGAAAGTATACCATATAGACTGCGACACTCTGATTACCCCGTCAGCCAAAGACGCGGCCAGGGCTTGCGGCATAGAGTTCTCGACAGAGGCTCCTGTATGTGAAGCAAAGGCTTCTGAACCTGCAAAGGCATGTCAGGATGGATTGGACAGCGACATGATCTACAATGTGTTCAAAGCCATGATGGATAAAGGACTTCTCAATGGGCTGCTGGATTCGTTCTCGAATAAGCCATATGTTGCCGATGTAGACTGCGGAGGCTTGAAGGTAGTCCGCGGCAATACAGTCAAGATGGATGTTTTTGACACAGGAAATCCGGACCATAAGGTATTCTATCAGGAAATAATCAATGCCAATGACGGATGTTCGATGAACGCAGGGTTTATAACAATCGAAGGGTGCACCTTCGACTGGGAAACAACCTGCGAAGAACTCTACCATGTGGTGGAGGGTACGCTGAATGTGACAGTCAACGGCAAGGTTTACACCGCACATGCCGGTGACGCAGTATTTTTCCCTAAGGGCGCCAAACTGGCATTCGGTTCACCTGACAAGATGAAGGCATTCTATGCCACACACTAGGGGGATTAACGGATGCAGGCGCTTGGTTTAATAGAAACAAAAGGGCTTATTGCAGCCATCGTGGGTGCAGATGCCATGCTCAAGGCGGCGGATGTGAGGCTCCTTGAAAAGACAATAGTAGGCGGAGGACTCGTGTCCATTGCTGTAACCGGAGATGTGGCAGCGGTGAAAGCAGCTGTGGAAGCCGGTGCGGCGGCAGTGGTCAGGATAAGCGGTTCATTGCTTGTTTCCCAGCACGTGATTCCAAGACCTCATGAGGAGCTGGACAGCATGATCGGGCCTGGAAAAGAACCTCAGGATCCTGAAGAACCTGCAATCGAGGACCCGGCATCTGAAGATCCGGCAGCTGAAGAAATAAAAGAAACGCTGCATCACAAGGAAGCTGTGGACAAGATGATACTTGAATGCGGCTTGGAGGAAACAGTTGAGGCTCTTGGCAAGTTAAAGGTCATAGAACTCAGAAATCTGGCCCGGCGATATATGGACTTCGGAATCACAGGAAGGGCTGTCTCAAAGGCAGACAAGAGACTCCTGCTGACTGAATTCAGAAAGTATTACGGGCATAAATAAAGAACGGAGGGATCATAGTTGGAGAATATAGATAAGGATTTACGCTCTGTACAGGAAGCAAGAGATCTTGCCAGACTGGGAAAAATTGCGGCAAATCAGATCGCTGAGTACACTGAAGAGCAGATCAATAAGATTCTTTGCAACATGGTCAGAGTAGCAGAGGAAAATGCGGTCAGTCTGGCAAAGATGGCCGTTGAGGAAACTGGTTTTGGTAACGTCGAGAGCAAGACTTACAAAAATCACATGGCTTCTACACTGGTTTATGATGCGATAAAAGACATGAAGACTATTGGCGTAATAAGAGAAGACGAGGCACAGAAGGTAATTGATATTGCAGAACCTGTTGGTCTGATCATGGGCATAGTGCCTTCAACAAATCCGACATCAACTGCAATCTTCAAAGCAATCATTGCAATAAAATCACGAAACGCGATTGTATTTTCACCGCACCCTTCAGCACTCAAGTGCACATTGAAGGCTGTCACACTCATGAATGAGGCGGCAGCAGCTGCAGGAGCTCCCGCAAACATAATAAGCTGCATAGTAACACCGACTATAGAGGCAACAAACGAGCTTATGAAATCAAAGGAGGTTGCAATTATAATCGCAACCGGAGGACCTGGAATGGTAAAGGCAGCATACAGTGCCGGAAAGCCTGCACTGGGAGTTGGTGCAGGAAACTCGCCTGCTTACATCGAGAGGACCGCGAATGTCCAGAAAGCTGTAAGCAACATAATCGCCAGCAAGACTTTCGATTATGGAACAATCTGTGCATCGGAACAGTCGATAATAGTTGAAGAATGCAACAGAGACCAGGTAGTAGCTGAGTTAAAGAGACAGGGCGGATATTTCATGACAGCAGAAGAGACCGATAAGGTGTGTGCTCTCCTGTTCAAAAACGGCCACACCATGAATGCAAAATTCGTGGGAAGATCACCTCAGGTTATAGCGGCTGCTGCAGGCATCTGCATACCGGAAGGAACCAAGGTCCTTATAGGAGAACAGAAGGGTGTCGGCATAGGCAACCCGCTCTCCTACGAAAAGCTTACAACAGTACTCGCTTTCTACACAGTCAAGGACTGGCACGAAGCATGCGACCTGAGCATAGCGCTTCTTCAGAACGGCATAGGACACACCATGAGCCTTCACACAGAGGACAGGGATATGGTGATGAAGTTTGCTAAAAAGCCTGCAGCGCGCATCCTGGTCAACACAGGCGGCAGCCAGGGAGGCACCGGCGCAAGCACGGGACTTCTTCCTTCCTTCACACTAGGCTGCGGAACATGGGGCGGAAGCTCGGTATCAGAGAATGTAGGACCTCTGCACCTTATAAACATAAAGAGGGTTGCATACGGCCTCAAGGACTGCGCAACACTTGCAAGTTCAGACCCTACCTTCGCATATGCGGAACCTTCCTGCAGCTGCGATGCACAGAAAAGTTCGGGCTGCTGCAACAGTGCAGAATCCGACAATGAAAAGCTTATGAAGCTGGTCAGCCAGCTGATGGAAGCTATGAAGGGGGCAAACTAGGATGGACAACAAGTACGAAGCTGTCTTGAAGCTTCTGCTGGAGGCTGTCCAGGACAATCTGTCTTCTGCGGAAGTGAAAGAGGAGGAGAGCGGGATTCCGGTTGGAGTTTCCAACCGCCATGTCCACCTGTCACAGGCAGATCAGAACATTCTGTTCGGCGAAGGTTACCAGATGACTGTAATGAAGGAGCTTTCACAGCCCGGACAGTACGCCTACAAGGAAACAGTGACAATCTGCGGACCGAAGGGTGCTATTGAGAAGGTAAGGATACTGGGCCCTGTGAGGAGCAAGACTCAGGTGGAGGTTCTCGCAGGAGACGCATTCAAGCTTGGAGTCGTATCACAGACAAAGCTGTCAGGAGACCTGCACGGGACACCGGGTATCGCGATAATAGGCCCCAAGGGTTCAGTGCAGACAACAGAAGGCCTGATGGTAGCACAGAGACACATCCACATGACTCCTCAGGACGCGCAGCGCTTCGGGGTGCATGACGGACAGGTTGTAGGCATAGAGGTCAGCGGCCCTAGAGGCGGCATATACAAAAACGTTGCAGTAAGAGCAAATGACGCTTCTGTCCTTGAATGTCATGTAGACACAGAGGAAGCCAATGCAATGTGCATAAATTCGTTATCAAAAATCAATATTATAAAATAAAAATAATAAAATTTTAGGAGGAAACAATTATGAAATATGATGCATTAGGAATGATCGAAACAAAGGGTTTAGTAGGAGCAATAGAGGCAGCAGACGCAATGGTTAAGGCAGCAAATGTTTACCTGGTAGGCAAAGAGCACGTTGGAGGCGGACTTGTTACAGTAATGGTAAGAGGAGACGTAGGAGCAGTCAAGGCAGCGACAGATGCCGGCGCAGCAGCTGCACAGAGAGTCGGAGAACTGGTTTCAGTTCACGTTATACCTAGACCACACGTTGAAGTTGAGACTATACTTCCTGCTAAAAAAACAGCTGAAATGGTATAAAATAAACGGTATTAAAATGCAGGGCTGATAGAGATATCCGCCCTGTTTTTTAGTCTGAAGGAGATAATTCCATGGGATATCTTTATTTATTCATAGCCATCGCCTTCGAGCTTATGGGCACCACATTTTTGAAGTATTCGGCAGGTTTCACGAAACTGGCGCCGTCACTGATCAGCATTGCTGCCTATGGCGTGTGCTTTTTCTTTTTTTCGAAATCCATGCTGGACATCAATCTGAGCGTAGCGTATGCAACCTGGTCCGCCCTGGGTCTTGTCATAACGGCATTCATATCCTTTGCAGTTTTTCACGAAGGATTGACACCTGCAGGAGTTTTTGGGATGCTCCTGATAATTGCAGGGGTGACTATCCTGAACCTAATGGGGACACCGGCGAAGCCGTAGATCTATATTTTCAGATTATTCCAAAATATTGGTGATGGCGGGCTGGAACTATGGTAATATTATCATGAAGATAATATTGGAATCGAGGTGTTTGAAAATGTGCCTTTTGAAAGATGACGAGCTTAGGAAAATCCATCTTTACTGGAATGCATGCAATTACCTTGCTGCTGGGATGATATATTTAAAGGAAAACCCTCTCCTCAGAGAGCCGCTGAAGCCGGAACACGTTAAAAAGAGGCTTCTGGGCCACTGGGGCACCAGCCCGGGGCTTTCCTTCATCTATGTGCATCTGAACAGGCTGATCAGGAAGTACGACCTTAACATGCTGTTCATAGCCGGTCCCGGCCACGGGGCTCCGGGAGTTTTGGCCCCCGTTTACCTGGAGGGCACATATTCAGAGATCTATCCCGACAAGAGCGAGGATGAAGAAGGCATGGCAGGATTCTTCAAGCAGTTTTCTTTCCCAGGGGGTATAGGAAGCCACTGCACTCCTGAGACCCCGGGTTCGATCCACGAGGGAGGGGAACTGGGCTACAGCCTTTCGCATGCCTACGGCGCAGCCTTCGACAATCCGGACCTGATAGTTGCAGCGGTTGTAGGGGACGGGGAGGCTGAGACCGGTCCGCTGGCGGCCTCCTGGCATTCGAATAAGTTCCTCAACCCGGTGCGGGACGGCGCCGTGCTGCCCATCCTGCACCTGAACGGCTACAAGATAGCAAATCCGGCGATTCTGGCAAGGATCAGCCAAGGAGAGCTAGAAAATCTGTTCATAGGGTACGGATATAAGCCTTACATTGTCGAAGGCGATGATCCGGCAATCATGCACGGGATCATGGCAGAAAAAATGGAGAAGGCAATCCTTGAAATCAGGCAGATTCAGGATGAAGCCCGTTCAAAAGGAATATCGGGCAGGCCTGTCTGGCCTATGATCATACTAAGGTCGCCGAAGGGCTGGACAGGGCCGAAGGAGCTGGATGGACACAAGATCGAAGGCTATTGGCGATCCCACCAGGTACCTCTTGCGGAGGTGCATGAGAACGAGCGGCAGCTCAGGATGCTGGAGGAGTGGCTGCGGAGCTACGGGCCTCAGGAGCTTTTCGACGAGAGGGGAAGACTGGTCCCTGAGCTGAAGGAGCTGGCTCCCGTTGGAACGCGCAGGATGAGCGCGAATCCGGCCGCCAACGGAGGAAGCCTTCGCAGGGCGCTGAATATGCCGGATTTCAGGGAATATGCCGTGAAATTCGACAAGCCTGGCGTTTCTGAATATGAGAATACCAAGCAGCTGGGGGCATTCCTCAGGGACGTATTCAGGGAGAACCCGGACAATTTCAGGATGTTCGGACCTGACGAGACTGCCTCAAACAGGCTGCAGACGGTCTACGAGGCCACAAAGAAGGTTTGGATGGGGGAATACCTAAGCGAAGATGCAGACGGAGGCGAGCTGGCCGCAGACGGAAAGGTTATGGAGATGCTCAGCGAGCACACGCTGCTGGGATGGATGGAAGGGTACATCCTGACCGGCCGTCACGGATTCTTCCACACCTATGAGGCCTTCGCACACGTCATAGACTCCATGTTCAACCAGCATGCGAAATGGCTCAGCATAAGCAAGCATGAAACGACCTGGCGCCATACGGTCGCATCAGAGAACATACTTCTCTCTTCGACCGTATGGCGCCAGGATCACAACGGCTTCTCCCATCAGGATCCCGGATTCCTCGATGTGGCGACCAACAAGAGCCCGGAGGTGGTCAGGATATACCTCCCTCCGGACGCCAACTGCCTGCTCTCCACAGCCGACCACTGCCTCAGGAGCACGGGATATGTCAACGTCATAGTTTCCGACAAGCAGAAGCACCTGCAGTACCTGGGCATGGAGGAGGCGGTTAAGCACTGTACCAAAGGCATAGGCATCTGGGAATGGGCAAGCAGCGATGCCTCGGGCGACGAATTGTCAGACCCGGACATTGTGATGGCAAGCTGCGGCGATGTGTCCACCAGGGAAGCGCTTGCTGCCGCAGCCATCCTCCGAAGCGAATTCCCGAGCCTCAGGGTGCGGTTCATAAACGTGGTGGATCTTATGAAGCTCATATCCTCCTCGGAGCACCCTCACGGCCTGACGGAAAAGGAATTCGATGCGCTGTTCACCAGCGAAAAGGACGTCGTGTTCAATTTCCACGGCTACCCATGGCTCATCCACAAGCTGACCTACAGGAGGTCGAATCCGGAGAGGATACACGTGCACGGCTACAAGGAGAAGGGGAACATCAACACCCCTCTGGAGCTCGCTATAATTAACGGGATAGACAGGTTCAGCCTTGTCATAGACGTAATCGACAGGGTGCCTGGGCTGGGCTCGAAGGGCGCCCATGTGAGGGAGCGGATGAAGAACGAGATTATCGACAACATCGAATACGCACATGAGAACGGCATAGACAAGGAAGAGATAAGGAACTGGAAGTGGCCGTACTAAGCTGAAAAGAGCAGCTGCAAACTAAGTAATTAGTTTTGCCGCTGCTCCATTTTTAAGAATCTATAGCTGATGTGTTCTGTTTTGACGAACAGGCATACTTCCTGTAGGTCTGAGGCGTCATGTTCATCTGGGCGCAGAAGACCCTGTTGAAATAGGAAGGATCGGAGAAACCGCATTCCAGGGAGATCCTGTATGCAGGATAGTTTGTAGTCTCAAGCAGCCTGCATGCGTGCTGTATTTTCAGATTGATTATATATTCCGTAAAAGAGACGCCCATCTCCCGTTTGAAGACATGGCTGAAATATTTTGGGTTCATGAAAGCCTTCGAAGCAACCATGTCCAGGGACAGTCTCTCCTTGAAATGCTCTTTTATATACTTCACGGATTCCTCGATAAAGTGCTCCCTGCATTCCTTAGGTTCAACATTCCTGGCAGCAGGCTTTTCGGGAACCGGCGTACTGGAGACCACCGACGAATCAAGCATCCTTCGGAAAACCTGTTTGAAGTCCTTCGGCTTAACCGGTTTCAGCAGATATTCAAAAACCCGAAGGCTTATCGCTTTCTGTGCATAGGAAAAATCCGAGCAGGAGGAAAGTATCGTTATGCAGGCGTCCGGCAGGAATTTCCTTATCTCTCCGATGGCGCTGAGGCCGTCCATTTCGGGGATCATCACGTCCATGAATATGAAATCAGGACGGTGCTGCTTTGCCAGGCTTACTGCCTGGACTCCGCTTTCGCAGGTCAGCACAGTGTCCTCAGGACGAAGCTCCTCGAGTGCTACCGATTTCAGGAATTCCTGTTCCAGTATTTCGTCTTCAACTATCAGGACTACGCTCATCTATATCACCTCACTACGGTCTGTGCAGGAATGGTTATAGTAACAGTGCTTCCGCTGTAGTCGGACTTGACTATCTTCAAGCCGTACTGTTCGCCGTAATAGCGTTTAAGACGGTTGTCCGTGCTCCGGAAGCCAAGGCCTGAGCTGCTTTCAGACTGCTGGATATTCTGCAGAACATCTTTTGGGAAACCGTTGCCATTGTCCATTATGGAGATGATGATCTCCTTGTTGTATTCTTCGGCATATATTTTGATCTTGCCGCCGTCTCTCTTAGGGGTTATCCCATGGATGAGCGCGTTCTCCACGATTGGCTGTATAACCATATTGTGGATCCTGTAGGACTTGATGTGCTCGGGGACCTCTATCTCGTATTCGAGGCGGTTTTTGAATCTCGCCTTCTGTATATACAGATATTTTTCAATGTTGTCTATCTCTGCGCCTATGGTGTGCAGCTGGTCCTCCTGCTTAAGGTTGTACCTGAGCAGATCGGAGAGGCAGTATATAAGCTCCTCTGTCGTATGGGAATGCTCGAAATATGCTATTCGCGCAATGCAGTTAAGCGTGTTGAACAGAAAGTGCGGATTTACACAGAGGGACATGTTTTTAGCCTCGAGATCTATGATCTTTTTCTCGAGGATTTCCTTTTCGATGGACAGCCTCTCCACATCAGGATGCACATGGCTGGCGCTTTCGGAAAGGTCAAGGGAGATGTTCTTTGCTATCTGGCGGCACAGCTGCTCGTGTATTATGATCTTGTCCGGTTCCATTGTCTTGAGTGCGGATATTGCTTTCGCTATATATTCCAGCTCCGGACCGTCATCTCCCTGGAGAGACTGCACGTCTATTAAATGTTTCCGGTATTCGTTGCCCTTCTGATATACCTGTATGCCCGCCACATAGCCGAGAGTCTGATTATCAAGCCTGATTGGCACAAGTATGTTCTCAAGACCGTGCCTGCATACGAACCTTCCGCTCTCGCCCGATTCGAATCTGCTCCTGTAGTCGGGGCACACAGGGGCACCCTTTCCCTGGCATACATTGGTGCAAAAATCAGGGTACGGGATATATTCAAGTATGATAGCCCCGTTTGTATCTATCAGGAAAAGCGGGAGATCCGACAGGGACAGGATACCGCTGTACCGGTTGTATAGATTTGATGGTATCAGTTTCTTTAATGGATTATTAGCTTCATTCATACTTTTACACCTTTTCCGTTAAGCGATCGGCATAATGCTTTTTAACTATTATAATTTATAGGGATTGAGATGTAAACAATATTAGTCGATGTTTTAGACAGATTTCGACAAAAGCCGACTAACTACCTTATGCCAGGTTTTAGCCGACCTTTCGTCAAATTCTGAGGGGTAAATCTTTCTATATTTAAGAGAGCTTTCGATAAATGCGTATCAGTTCCTCTTTGTAAGGGGTCCTTGGATTGGTAGGGGTGCATCGGTCCTGCATCGCAGCTTCCGCCATGCGGTCCAGAGCGCCTTCAAACTCGCTTTCATCGATTCCGAGAGCACGGATGCTGTTCTCGATTCCTAGGGACTTACTGAGTCTCCCTACAGCCTGGATGAAGTTCACTGTA
This sequence comes from Bacillota bacterium, assembly GCA_017861315.1. Lineage (GTDB taxonomy): Bacteria > Bacillota > Clostridia > Clostridiales > Clostridiaceae > UBA699. The sequence goes on from JAGFXP010000001.1 coordinate 29,994, forward strand.
CCTTCACGGCAGGTCCTGGCAGGAAGGCCAAGAACTTTGGCCAGCTGCGCATATCTGCCCGCAGCATAACCGCTGGCGCTGCCGGCAAGCTCAGCGTTGTATTCCATGACCGCGCTCATCAAGAGGGCATTTGACCTTCCGTGCGGGAGGTGGAAGGCTCCTCCCAGTGCATGGGCGAGGCTGTGGTTTATCCCGAGATTGGCGTTCGTAAAAGCCATGCCTGCCATGCAGGAAGCGTTCTGAACATGGTCCCTCGCGACGCCGTCAGCCGCGTCCCTGAAAAGCTTCTCCAGGTTGTCAAAGATAAGCTTGACTGCTTTTTCGGCTAGTGCGTCTGTGAAGTCACTTGCTTTGGTCGATACGTAGGCTTCGACGGCGTGCACCAGAACATCCATGCCAGTGTCAGCTATCACACGCTGGGGAACATGCTGGATGCAGGTGGAGTCGAGTATTGCAATATCCGGAGATATGAATTCATCCACTATGACGACCTTTTCACCTTCCGCGGTGATTACAGAGAAGTCGGTAACCTCAGAACCTGTCCCGCTGGTGGAAGGGATAGCTATGAACAGAGGTTTTTTAGTTTCCCCGGATGACGGCTTTTCAAGTTTCCATGCAAAATAGAGAATCCCCTTTGCGGTATCGATGGCTGAACCTCCGCCTATAGCCACCAGAACATCAGGAGCAAATTCGGCGTAAAGCCTCATTCCCTCTGCAACCACATTGACATCGGGGTCAGGCCGGACTCCGGAAAAGACCGCCGTGCTTAGACCGGCCTCGCCGAGGTAATCCTTGACCAGCTGAAGGTAACCGAGTGTATCCATAATAGAGTCTGTGACTATGAGTGCACGGGACCCAGAAATTGTTTTTAAGAGCTGTATTGATTTCTGTTCAAAATATACTTTCGATTTCAGTGTGAACTTTTTATTCATGGTATTCCTCCTGAATTGTTTCAACAGAATAATGATATCACACAGGGATGAAAGTTAATTGAAGATTCAATACATAATTTTTGCACTATTGTATCCTGTTAAAGTGCAATATTGCACAAAGTCCACTTTCTTGAACAATATCGGTCAGGCGGCTGTGACTTTTTCCGTTTTTTTCTTTTTGGAAAGCTGCAAGTGCTGTCCTAAACACCATAAAGCTTTGGCAGATGTGTTATAATAATACATATGTGAGATGGCTCGCAGGGAAGCCGTCAGGTTGATTTTTAGGGCTGTTCTTGCTATAATGGTCCTTACATTGCGGCCTTGGGTCACAAATAATATGTGTGGTGAATAAGATGAAAATGGAAGATTTGGTACAAAATACGCTGCGTCAGTTTTTCGGGGATGACAGCATAATATTCGATAGATCACGCTTGGCAGGCGGGCTTACAAACTACAACTACCTAATGGACATCAAGGGGACGGAATATGTTGTGAGGCAGCCCGGCGGGATGACCAACCTGATGATCGACAGAAGGATAGAGAAGGTCAACAATGCAATCGTCTCGGAGCTGGGAATTAATTCTGAGTGCGTCTATTTTGACGAGGTCAGCGGCATCAAGATAAGTGTAAGCATAATGAACAGCAAGAATATTGCCCAGACAGATCCCAACAGCTATGAAAACCTGAGCGCTGTTTCGGATGTCATGAAAAAAGTGCACTCCAGCTGCAAGCATTTCCCAAACACCTTCGACTGGCTGAGCGAGCTGAACAAATACGAGAAGATCATACAGGAGCTCAACGGCGGCTTCTTCTTTGACTATGCAGAGTTTAAGGAGCAGCTGCTCGATTTCATGGAAAAGAACATAAAGAACCTGGTTTCAGTTCCGTGCCATAACGATACGGTTCCAGAGAACTTCATAGTAGGCGAAAACGGAAAGACATACCTGGTTGACTGGGAATATTCAGGGATGAACGACCCAAGCTGGGATGTGGCTGCTTATATCCTTGAGTCAAAGCTTTCTCCCGAGGCTATTGACTTCCTGCTGAAGGATTATTACGGGGAATATCCGGACACTGAAGAGCTGACAAAAATTAAATTCTTCATGGTGGCACAGGACCTTCTCTGGATGGTATGGGCCATGATCAGGCACTACAGCGGGGATGATTTCCTCGATTACTGCTCATTGAGGTATGAACGCTTCCAGCGGAATATTAAAGCAATAACGGAGTCTGAGGGTTACGAACTGGCAGACATGGTAAAAAATTAGGAATGAGGCGCACCGCATAAACGGGATTTTATTATGTGATGCGCCTTTTTACGTGCTTGTATTCTGAGACAAGATATGGCAAACTTATAATATTGGAAATATATTATTGTTGAAGTTCAGGAGGGGGCTCCCATGCGAAAATACAGCTATATAATGATCGGAGGAGCGCTGGGCGCAATGCTGAGGCTCGCAATAAAGAATATGAGCATTGGCCAGCATAGCGGCGTGTTTCCTCTCAACACGCTGCTGATAAATATTTCAGGAAGCTTTATACTTGCTCTTTTCCTGACGATGGCACTGGAAGTGTTTGAGTTTGATGCGGATGTGAGGCTCGGGATATCGACTGGTTTCCTGGGAGCTTATACTACATTTTCTACTCTCTGCAGTGAGTCGGTGAAACTGCTCGATGGCGGGCAATATATTGCAGCCGCAGCATATCTGGCTGCATCGGCTTTTTTGGGGCTTGGGGCAGCATATTTAGGAGTCGTCGCTGCCAGGGGAGCGGCTGGAAGGTTTACTGACAGGGGTGAGGTTGAATAATGCAGTATCTGATGGTTGCGGCAGGGGGAGCGTTGGGAAGCCTTGCGAGGTTCATGATAGGAAGGAAGATATCAGAGAGATTCACCACAGGATTCCCTGTAGGGACTTTTTTCATCAACATAACGGGCGCCGTCCTTTTGGGAATAGTCAGCTCGGCGGGGCTGGGGGTCAGCAATTACTCTCTACTCGGCGACGGCTTTCTGGGAGCCTATACCACATTTTCAACGTTCATGTACGAAGGCTTCAGCCTGTTTCAGGACAATGAAAAGCTCAACGCACTTGTTTACATAATAGGTTCGCTGATCCTGGGCATAATAGGATTCATGATCGGCGTTGAAATATCCGGGATGATCAAAATAATCTAGAAGGGCGGTGCCGATATGACTCTGGGCAGGAACTGCAAACTGTTGAAAATCTATATAAGCGAGGATTCAAAATATCAAGGCCACAACCTTTACCATGCACTGGTTAGAAGGCTTGCGGAAGCCGGCATGGCGGGCGTAACAGTAACGAGGGGCATAGAGGGCTTCGGCCATGAAAAGCGTCTCCACAGCACCCGCATCCTGGACATCTCGCTCAAACTGCCTGTGGTTGTCGAGGTAGTCGACACGCCTGAAAAGATTGATGCCGCCATACCCATTGTCAGTGAGATGGTCAATGAGGGAATGGTGTTCATCACGGATGTAGAGGTTATTAAATATGGAAAAGAAATTACTGATTAAAGGTATCAGACGGAAGGTGAATTGAAAATGAAATTGGAGTCAAACGACATCAGTCAGAAATCATTAATAAAAATAATTATAGGAGCAGGAATTGTACTCCTTGTGGTCGTTTATTTTTCAGAGGCTTTGGGGATAGTGAAAAACATATACGGGGTGATCTCGCCTTTGCTGCTTGGAGCTGCAATAGCTTACGTGCTCAATATCCTGGTGGCAGGATACGAGAAGATATATTTCCCCGGGAGCAGCAGCAAAAGGGTGGCCGATACCAGGAGGGGAGTCTGCATAATCCTTTCAATCCTGACTGTCCTGGGTATAATCCTGTTTTTCCTCGGGGTAGTCATTCCGCAGTTCGGAAGGTCTATCCAGATACTGTCCGCCGGATTCCCGGCTTTGTACAACAATCTGCTGGAATGGGCAAATCAGCATGCGGACCAGATTCCAATACTTCAGCAGAAGCTTCAGGAGCTGGACATGGACGGGGCTGCGTTGATGAAGAAGGTAATGGATGTTGTGGGCAGCTGGGCTGGCGGAACTGTTTCCCTGATGGGATCAGTATTCGGGAAGATATTCAACTGGGTTCTGGCTATTATATTTGCTATCTACCTTCTGTTTGGAATGGAAGACCTTGGAAACCAGTTCAGCAAACTGCTGAGGATTTATGTTAAGGAAGACAGGAGAGCCAGATTCCATGAGGTGATGGGCACCGCAAACGAAACTTTTTCAAGCTATATCCTGGGGCAATGCAAGGAGGCTGTAATACTGGGCCTGCTTTGCACTGCAGGCATGCTTATTTTCAGGTTCCCATATGCCACGGTAATCGGACCAGTGGTTGGGCTGACCGCACTAATCCCCATGGTTGGGGCTTACATAGGCGCAGGCATAGGATTTCTTCTGATAGTGATGGTTGATCCATTTACTTCATTGATGTTCCTTATCTTCGTTTTAGTTCTGCAGCAGGTTGAGGGAAATATAATATATCCAAAAGTAGTGGGAAAGAGCATCGGACTTCCGGGGATATGGGTTTTTGCAGCAATCATCATAGGCGGCGGGCTGCTTGGGATAACCGGGGTCATTCTTGGAGTGCCGATTGCTGCTACAGTCTACAAACTGATGAGCAGAACCATAAATGAAAGACTTAAGGTGGAACAAGAGGCAGAAGAGTAATAATAGCAGCAGACAGTTAAGAAGAAGCTGAAAGAAATTTTCAAGTATTTACGACAATAGAATAAATTAAATATAATTTTTTCAATATTCAGTCGATTTTGCCCGGATATATTGTAATTGAAGGCGCAATTTGGTATGGTTATTGTAATAGCTTAAAAAGCAGAACGGTTACCACAGTAAGTACTGATTGTAACAGTTCTGTTTTTTATCATCTGAAGTCGATAAACGTTTTTGGGGGAGTTTAAAATGGGATTATATTTTAAAATCTTTGCCGCTATAATTATTTTTTCTGCTTTAATTTTGATATTCCGGTTTGAAATGAAAAGATTGAAAAATATTTATAATCTGAAAATGAATAAAGTGACACTTACAGACCTTGAGCTTGAGATTCATGTCAAGGAGCTGGCAAAGGAGCACTCTGACTTCCTGACGAACGATATTTCCAATTGGCCAATACCGAGGCTGAACGATAACTATGATTATATTCTTTCGGTGTACAGAGAACTGAGCTCTGAAACAGAGGTGTTCGAGAAGTATTCTCCAGTTTCAGAATGGCTTCTTGACAATTTTTATTTTATTGAAGAAAAAGTGAGGGAAGTAAAGCTTAACACTACTAAAAAGAATTTCTCCAAGCTTCCAGATTTAAGATTGGGGGAATTCAAAAATTATCCAAGAATTCTTGCTCTAATTATGGAACTTGTTACCCATGCTGACGGAAAAATAAATGAGGATAATTTAATAAATTTCATCGCTGCATATCAGTCACATAATATTCTTTATGAAAGAGAGATATGGGCAATACCTGTAGTAATGAAGATTGCTCTTGTTGAAAATATAAGGCGTATCTGTGAGGATATTAAAGAAACGCAGAAACAGCGCCACAGTGCTGAGCAAATAATCAGCAGATGGCTAAACAAAGAAGACACAGATGAAATAATAAACTCACTTCGTAAGAATATTAAAGAAAGCGGCGAAAACAGTTTTTTATTCATTGAACACCTGCTATTCCATCTAAGAAGATCAGGAGAAAATTATACAGATTTTTTGAAGGTAATAGAAGAAACCCTTGAGGATCAAGGTACTACCGTAGAAAATATCATACGCAAGGAACATGATTTTCAATCCTCAAATGCAGTTTCAATGGGAAATTATATAACAAGTCTAAAGAACTTTTCAACTGCGGACTGGTCATTTGTTTTCGAAAGCATCAGCTCTATTGAGAAAATATTAGAAGAGGATCCTGCAAAATACTATCCACTCATGGATATTCCTACCAAGAATTTTTATAGAGAAAAGGTTGAGGAACTTGCCTCCATTTACGGAGTTTCAGAAATCAGGATAGCAAAGGAAGTTGTAGAGCTGGCCGACAAAGCTTACGCCGAGTCGGAAAAGGTAGTAGGCTCATGCATCGAAGGCCAGAGAGCCGGTCATGTGGGCTACTATCTGGTCGGAAATGGAAGAGGATTATTAGACAAGAAGCTTGGCGGCATCAAAAAAATAATCCATAAAATCGACAGGATTTTCAAGAAATATTCAGGGCTGCTGTATTTCAATACTGCAGGAGTAATTTTTATTGCATTTTTTATAGCAACTGTCCTGTATGCCTTTCTTAATGCATCCAACAGTTCAGCATTTTTACTTGCCGCCATTGCTGGCATAGTTGTTCTGGTGCCTGCTTCAGAAATTGCTTTGAGCACAGCCGATTCTGTTTTTAGAAAAGGACTTGAGCCTTCGTTTTTCCCTAGGCTTGAGTTGAAAGATGGAATTCCCGAGGAGATGAGCACAATAGTTGTCATGCCAGCAATTATCCCGGATGAAAAAAGGGTTGAGGAACTGCTGGGCAATTTGGAAAGGCGCTATCTGTCAAACAGGGAGAACAATTTATACTTCGCACTGCTGGGGAGCTTCAAAGACGCGACTTCTGAAAATGAAGAAGGTGATTCAAGGATAATAATAAAGGCTGTTAATGGAATCAAGGAGCTAAATAAGAAATACGGCGATTCTGATACAAAGATATTTTATTTTTTCCACAGAAAGAGGCAATTCAGTGCAGAAAATAACAAGTGGATTGGATGGGAAAGAAAAAGGGGAACCTTGCTGGAGTTCAACGACTTGATTCTCGGCTCAAAAGAAACATCATTTTATTACTTATCAACTTCATTCCAAACCTTCAAGGATATCAAATATGTCATAACCTTGGACAGTGATACAATTTTGCCGATGGGTACAGCAAAAAAGATGATAGGAATTATGGCGCACCCTTTAAACAGACCTTCGATCGACAAAGAAAAAAATATTGTAACAGAAGGATACGGAATTTTGCAGCCTAAAGTTGACCTTGATATTGAAAGCGTAAATGCAACCTTGTTTTCAAGAATTTTTACAGGACAAAAATATGCTAATCCCTATGCAGTGGCTGAATTTGATTTATACCAGGATCTTTTCGGTGAAGGCATATTTACAGGAAAAGGAATATATGACCTGAGAGTATTTCAAACCCTTCTGAAAAATGCTTTTCCTGAAAACGCGGTATTGAGCCATGATCTTTTGGAAGGCTCCTATCTGAAAACTGCCCTTGTTTCAGATGTCAGATTAATTGATTCCTTTCCGGCAACATACAGCTCATACTGTAAGAGGCAGCACCGCTGGGCAAGGGGTGACTGGCAGTTGCTCCCTTTTATATTCGGGAAATATCCTTTCTCGGCAATGACTAGATGGAAAATGCTGGATAACCTCAGGAGAAGCCTCGTAGCACCGAGCCTGGTGGTTTTGTTTATTCTGGCGATTACCATTCTTCCTGGAAGCAACATCTTATGGATTGGGCTGTATGTGATCACTTTAGCGATATACCTGATTTCCCATGTATCGGGAAATGCAGTGAGATACGTTAAGTCGAAAAATATCCTGCATCTTATAAGAATAAAAAAATATATGCCTTCAATGGGAGGAATCAAAGCAACATTTTACCAGACAGTATTGAATTTGGTTTTTCTGACACATCAGGCATTTTTGATGATGCATGCTATACTGATAACATTGATGCGTATTTTTATCACTAAAAAAAATTTATTGGAATGGGTTCCCTCGGCTGATATTGAAAAAAGCAAGGACAATTCGCTGAAATCCTACGTATATGAAATGCAGTCTTCAATCTGGCTTGGATTGGCAGCCTTCCTTTTGGCTTTATACTATAAAAGATCTGATTTAATTATTATCAGCATCCTATTTTTAGTTATTGCATCGGTTGCACCTTATGTTGCATACCGAATCAGTCAAAAAGAGGACTTAGAACCATATGAACCTTCAAAAGAAGAAATAATTGAAATTCGCAGGATTGCAAGAAAGACCTGGAGATACTTCGAGGAATTTATAAATGCTGAGAATAATTATCTTGGGCCGGATAACTATCAGGAAAGTCCACCTAATGGTCTCGCTCAGAGGACATCTCCTACAAACATCAGTCTTAGTCTTATGTCAGTCCTTGCAGCAAGGGATTTTGGATACCTTGGAATCCTGGAAATGAAAGAGAAGATTTCGAATACGATCAGCTCCGTCGAGAAAATGGAAAAATGGAACGGCCATCTTTATAACTGGTATGATACAAAAACATTGAAGCCATTGATGCCGAGATACATTTCCACTGCAGACAGCGGGAATTTAGTTGGATATCTTATTACTCTTTCTGAGGGAATAAAAGGATATCTTGAGCAGCCACTCTTAGACCTGCAGTTTTTGGATGGCATAAGGGATGCCCTATACAACAGCGGTGAAGAAGGTGTCAGGATTTATGAGTCTCTAGGATTCGAAAAGATCAAATCGCTTGACATATTGTCATGGTATAAGATATTGAGGGAGCTTTTAGAAAAAGACTTATTTGGCAGCATGAACAATGAACCTTGGAAAAACAAGCTAAAAAATTCATTGAAGATGTTTGATTATGAACTTGCCCAGTTCACGCCAGAGCTTGGTCTGATAGCCGATTGCCCGTCAAACTTAAAAAATGAATTTGAAGAGATTACCGGCCTTCTGAAAGGGAATCCGAATTTGGAAGACCTTCCAGGGCTTTACAAAGATGCTTTGGAAATAATTGAAAAAATCAATTCGGGCATAGCCGGAACAGAAGCAGCGTTTCTTTCTGAAGTGAAAAATAGCTTCATGAGAGCCGCGGATGCTGTAAGTGTATTCTTAAAGGAATATGAGGAGCTAATCAGAAGGATAGATTCGCTCTCAGATGCCACAGAATTTCTGCCTCTGTATGACGATAAAAAGCAATTATTCTCTGTTGGTTTTGATTTGGAAGAAAACAGGCTTACAAACTCATATTATGACCTGCTTGCGTCAGAAGCACGCCAGGCAAGCTATATCAGCATAGCCAGGTACGAGATAAAACCAGAGCACTGGTTTAAGCTGAATAGAGCCATAACAGTAGATGAAGGCTACAGGGGGCTTTTGTCCTGGTCAGGGACCATGTTTGAATATCTTATGCCTCTCTTAATAATGAAAAGTTATAAGAATACCCTATTGGATGAAACATATGCTTTTGTCATAAGAAGCCAGAAAAAATATGGAAAGCAGAAGAAAATGCCTTGGGGGACATCTGAATCAGGCTTTAATTCTACTGATTCGAATTTAAACTATCAGTATAAGGCTTGCGGGGTGCCGTGGCTGGGTCTTAAAAGGGGTCTGGCTGAGGATGCGGTAGCATCGCCATATTCGACATTATTAGCTTTGCAGGTCGATGCTGAAAGCGCCGTCGAAAACATTGAACGCCTGAAGGCTGAAGGGCTGGAAGGCGACTATGGCTTCTATGAGGCAGCTGACTACACACCTCACAGGCTGGGACAGGATTCCAGAAGAGGAATTGTAGGGGAGTTTATGTCTCATCATCAAGGGATGAGTTTCATGGCAATGGATAATTTCTTGAATGGCTTCATAATGCAGACCCGTTTTTTTGCAAATCCCGCTATGTATGGCGCAAGACTCCTGCTCCAGGAACAGGTTCCTTCCATGGATATGGTATATATAAAAGAGGGAGAAAAAGTCAAGATAGATAAAGACAGAATCCATAAAGAAGCCGGGTGTACAAGATCATTCAATCTACCTGACACGAATCTGCCGAAAGTCCACCTTTTGTCTAACGGCAGCTATTCAGTCATGATAACCGACAGCGGGACCGGTTACAGCAGATACAATGATATAGCAGTCACAAGGTGGAGAGAAGATAACGCGCTTGACAGGTACGGCATGTTTTTCTATTTGAAAAATGCAGCCACAGGCGAGGCTTGGTCTGCCGCATACGCACCGATGAATTATTTGCCTGAAAAATATGAAGTGGTTTATACAAACAATAAAGCAGTATTTAAAAGAACAGATGGTGCAATCCATACCCAGACAGAAGTCATTGTAGACCCGGAGGAAAATGCTGAAATCAGAAGAATAACTCTGGGGAACTCTGGTGACTGTATATCTGATATTGAACTCACAAGCTATTTTGAATGTGTGATGGCTGCTCAAAATGAAGACATAGCCCACCCTGCATTCCAAAAACTTTTTATTAAAACAGAGTTTTTAAGGGATAAAAATTGCATAATTGCCAACAGAAGGCCAAAATCTTCAGCTGACAAAAAACTTTGGACCGCAAATTTTGTGCTGGTGGCGGGGGAAATTGCAGGCGATGTTCAATTTGAAACCGACAGGATGCAGTTCGTAGGCCGAAACAAGGATTTGGCAGCGCCAGCTGCTGTCAGAGAAGACAAACCTCTTTCAGGAGCAGAAGGCTCGGTGCTTGATCCTGTGATGAGTTTAAGACTGAAAGTGGGGCTGCAGCCTGAGAAGTCAGCAAAGATATCCTTTATTACTGCCGTAGGCGAGAGCAGGGCAGAACTGAACTGCATAATAGAAAAATACTTGAAAGATGGATACATCGACAGAGCATTTTCTTTAGCTGAGACAAGCGGACATGTTGAAGCAGCATATTTGAATGCAGAACCTTGCCAAATGGCGCTATATCAGAATATGACTTCCGATATCATTTTCAACAGTAATAGGAGGAAAAAGTTTCAGGAGCTGATACTAAGGAACGATGAAGGCCAATCAGCGCTTTGGCCGTACGGGATTTCAGGCGATAATCCAATCGTATTGACCGTCATGAGGGATATAGAAGATATAGATGTAGTCAAAGAAATTGTTAAAGCTCATGAATACTGGAGGTTAAAAAATCTAAAGGTTGACCTGATAATTTTATGCGAAGAAGAAAACAGCTATAGTCTCCCGCTGCATTCATTAGTGGTGGAAATTCTGGATTCAAGTCATATCCATAATATGGTAGGAAGGCCGGGCGGCGCATATATAGTCGATATGGGCAAAACAAAGACGGAAGATATATACCTGCTGTATGCTGTGGCTAGACTAATAGTTGGTGAAAAAGGAACGTTGGCAGAGCAGATGGCTGGAGAAACTGCAGCCGTATCTGTAACGCAAAAAGAAAAGATGTATTCCAGAGCGATTAAAGAATATGAAAACCCTGCTTCAGAAGAAGTGGAAATTATGTATCCAAACGGATTAGGCGGATTCGACAAAGACGGAAGGTCATATTTCATCCGAATTGAAAAAGACCAAACTACACCGGCTCCATGGATCAACGTAATCTCAAATCCAGAATTCGGGTTCACTGTTTCGGAAACGGGCTCAGGATATACCTGGTCTGGCAACAGCCGTGAAAACAAATTGTCACCATGGTCGAATGATCCGGTTTGTGATGATCCTGGAGAGATGCTTTACATCAATGACGATGACACCGGCGAATTATGGACAGTAACACCGTTGCCTGCCAGAGAAAATGAAGCTTACGAAATCAGGCACGGCTTCGGATACACCGAATTTAAGCATGTAAGCAATGGAATCGAACAGAAGTTGGTTCAATTTGTTCCCCTTGATGATACAGTTAAAATAAGCAGCCTTAAGCTTTTAAATTCCACCGAGGATGTGAAGAATCTTTCTTTGACATATTATGTAAGGCCGGTGATGGGTGTAACAGATCAGGTTACTGCCATGCATATAAGAACGAGATTGAGTGAGGCTGGAGTATTTTTGATGGAGAATCCGTATAATGAAGAATACAAAGGTGAAATTTGTTTCATAGATTCTTCTCAGGAAAAAAGAAGTGTGACGGGAGACAGGAGGGGGTTTTTCGGATCCGGCAACATCAGGAAGCCAGAGTGCCTTGGAAAAGAAAAGCTTTCCGGAATGGTGGGTATGGGACTTGATCCTTGTGCTGCAATACAGATTAAAATTTCATTGAATCCTATGGAAGGCAAGGATATAAATTTCACTTTTGGTTCGGCTGGAAAAATCCTGGAAGTTGATCAGTATGCGCATAAATACAGGGACATCCAGGAAACCGAAAGAGCCCTTGCTGCCGTTAAAGAGTTCTGGAAAGGAAGGCTTGAAATGGTGCAGGTCGACACACCTGACAATTCGATGGACATTTTGTTGAACGGATGGCTTCAGTATCAGAACATCTCCTGCAGGCTCTGGGCGAGAACTGCTTTTTATCAGTCTAGCGGAGCATTTGGCTTCAGGGATCAGCTTCAGGATGCTTTGAATGCAGTTCATATCTGGCCGGAGATTACGAGAAAGCAAATACTAATTCATGCAAAGCATCAATTTTTAGAGGGAGATGTCCAGCACTGGTGGCATGAGCCAAATGGAAAGGGAGTCCGAACCAGATGCAGCGATGACCTTTTGTGGCTGCCTTATGTGACATCTGAATATGTAAGAATAACCGGTGACAAAGACATATTGAAAACACAGCTATACTATCTTGAAGCTCCAGTTTTAGGATACGAGGAAATGGAAAGATATTCGATTCCAGCAGTTTCCGGAAAGTCAGCCACTTTGTTTGAACATTGCGTTTCTGCAATAGACAAGTCTTTGACATCAGGGATCCATGGGCTTCCTTTGATGGGTTCAGGCGACTGGAATGACGGCATGAACGGTGTAGGGATTAAAGGTTCTGGGGAAAGCGTTTGGCTCGGGTGGTTTCTGATAACCGTGCTTAAAAACTTCGCTCTGTTGTGTAACGAAATGGAGGAACCAGAGAAGGCAGAAGAATATGGAAAAGAGATGGAAAGGATAACAAAGGCAGTTGAGGAGACAGCTTGGGACGGCAAATGGTATAGGAGAGCTTACTTTGATGACGGTACGCCGCTAGGCTCAATGCAGAATGCAGAATGCAAGATCGATTCGATAGCCCAGTCCTGGGCTGTCCTGTCCGGGGCAGGTGAAATAGAAAGGGCAAGACAGGCGATGAACTCGTTGGAAGACTATCTTGTTGTCAGGACAGAAGGATTGATTAAGCTGCTCACGCCTCCTTTTGACCAAAGCGAAATGGGACCGGGGTATATCCAGGGATATGTCCCAGGCGTAAGGGAGAACGGTGGACAGTATACTCATGCAGCAGCATGGGCCATCATCGCGTTCGCAAAACTCGGTGAGGGGGATAAGGCTTGTGAATTGTTTGAACTTATAAATCCGATAAACAACACAAACGATCCGAGAGAATATCTAAGATATAAAGGGGAGCCTTATGTTATGTCTTCCGATGTGTATTCTGTTTATCCTAATTCAGGAAGAAGCGGCTGGACCTGGTACACAGGATCAGCGGGATGGATGTATACAGCTGCCTTGGAGCACATACTAGGCTTCCAAAAATACGGCGACACTTTAGTCATGGATCCCTGCATCCCTAAAAAATGGCCTGGATATACTATAAGGTACAAATACATTGATACAACCTATAGCATTAATGTAAAGAATCCAAAAGGGCTAAACAAAGCCCGAGAAGGGACTATAATTAAACTGGTTAATGACGGAAAGGTCCATGATATAGAAGTAGTAATTGGATAGATACACAAACTGTTGAAAAATGCGGCTGCAAATGCCGCATTTTTTATATTTTTTTCGTGTTTGGTATTGGTGGTAAATTGCTACTTCTCTGAGTATATAATATAATTGATATAACTAGTAAGTGAACGAAAGGGGCTGATTTCATGAAAAAACCACGGAAACGAATACTGCTGGTAATAGGCCTGCTGTCGATCTTTCTTCTTCCGGGCTGTGCTGCATTTCAAAGCGTGATCGAAAATATCCAGGGTAAGCTTCTTGGAGACAATTTCAAGATACTCACCTATGATGATTATGGAAACAACACGCTCACAGCACAGGGAAGGAATATCAGCATAGGCCTTTATGAAAACTATGCAAATGAGACAGGTGAGGGATTCGAATCTGAAGTGCTCGAGATTACCGTAGAGGGCAAGCAGCTGCTTCATGTGGGATCGACAATAATATTTGCCGAGCAGGGGATAGACATGCTGGAGGATTTTGATCTTTCTTACCTTGAGGATGCATCAACTGAAGGCAGAGCAACATTCGTTCCGCTTGACAGGACGGTCAACAAATATACGAATTTGATCGGCAAGAAGAAAACTATAATAGTCAAATCCCAGATGGGGATACTGATTGGTGTTTATCAGGGCGACAAGGTTCTAGTCGAAATCCCGGACGACCTGCCAAAGATGACGAGACTCATAATAGACGGGAAATCGCTTTACATCCACAGGGCGGACTACGAAATCTTTGACACAGGGATGTTCCAGTAAAAGAAGAATGGCTGCATTAGAAAATCTAATGCAGCCATTTTATTTTTCTTGTGAAAAATCTTTTGAAATAGGGTTTAAAAACATTTTAATATTGTGTAATGCCTGCTCGCTGACAGAGTATGATGATTCCCTCATTGCCCAGTCCAATAAGGTGCCGCGTGATATTCTCAAAAGCAACGAAGATATCTCATCTGCAGAATAATCCGTAATCAATTCTGCATCATCCAGCGCGCTTTGCACCAATTTTTTCAGGTGAATATGAAAAGGGCGGGAATCCTCGATTACATGCTTGCCGTGGTTTTTGATCTGCACACGCAATACCTGGGAATAAACCTTCGAGCCCAAAGCTTCTGCAGCTGAAGCCTGTTTGGAAATCAAGCTTTTTATTGCATCTATGTTTGAATCGAATTTATTGAAGATGAACTCTTTTTTTATATAAGTATCAAATGAAGGGTGAAGCTACATCAGCAGGGCTTCCTTTGATGCAAAATAGTTATAAAAATTCGCGACTGAGATTTGTGCGTATTTACAGGTATCCGCAATGGAAACATCCTCGTAATCAGCCGTTCTGAAAAGTTCTATATCTAAATTAAAAACAGAATGGCCTCAGCCCTATACTTAATAGGGCTGGGGCCATTTGGCTATTTTCGGATTCTCTTTAGAAAGCCACTGCATCAGGTTTAAACCGATTTAATCCATTGAGCAACGTATTTTACGAATACTTTAAGAGCCGGCGATACGTTTGCATTTTTTGGTATCGCCAGATGGATTTTCCTTTCTATTGTCGGGGTCATTTCTATGATGGAAATACCTTCTTCGATGTTCATAGAATTGGCAACACTGGATGAAAGAACTGTAACTCCGAGATTCTCGCGGGCCAGGCCAAGCATTGTTTTAACGGAAGAGCAGGTCATAAATATTTTTGGATTAAAGTTTTCAGCCTGGCAAGCTTTGATGAAATCGTGGTGATGGCCGGATGAAAGAGGGGTGATAATAAACTTCTCTTTTTTTAAGTCCCTAAGGTGGATCACCTTTTGGGAAGCCAGCGGATTCTGGGTACTCGCAAGGAGAACCATTTTGTCGGTGTATAGAGGAAAATACTGAAAAGGGGTATCGGCATTTGCATGTTGGACCAGGGCTGTATCAAGCTTGGAGTCGGAGAGCAATTCCAAAAGCTTATCATCCTGATCTTCTATAAGTGTGAGCTTCACGCCCGGGAAATCCCTGTTGAAAGATGCCAGCAGCTTTGGAATCGGGTAGTGGCCAACAACAGGTATTATGCCTATGGTGAGGTTGCCTTTGTCAACTGACACATATTCCTGGATGCATTGGTGTGCAGCATTCACCTCGTTCATTATGCTCATTGCATGAATAACAAACTCCTGGCCCACTGAGGAAAGGTAGACTGATCTGGTTGTTCTAACGAAAAGGTTTATGCCGAGTTCCTTTTCGAGGGTGCTTATCTGCTGTGAAAGTGATGACTGGGAAACATTGATAGCCTCAGCAGCATGGGTAAAACTGCCATATTTTGCTACTGCCAGGACATACTCTAACTGGTGAAGCTGCATTTTACAATCCCCCTATATACTTCTGCAATTTGTCTATAACCGATCCAAAACGGCCATTAATTGATTGTTTATTTATTGTCAATTTATATTTGATTCAATTTTATCATATCAGAAAATCGAATACAATGAACTGCATTTATTAAATTTTCTGAATAATCAAATCGGTAATGTGTATTTTACTTAGGGAAATTAGCATGCTAAAGTTAAGCTGTAATTTTGTGTTAGATATTTAACAGGTTAATAAAAAAATTGACACATTCCGCGCGGGAATATGAAAAACAGGTAGGTGATTTTAAAAAGGATTGCACATGTTCTATTTGTAATATTCAACTCAAGAAAAAATAGGGGGTTAAAGCAAATGAGTGCACAAATGAATTTGAATTCAATAGAGCCTGACTTGAAAGATAAGATAAAAATGGCGCCTTCTTTGAAAAAGGGTATTTGGCTGGTAGTAGCAGTAGCTGTATATTTTATTATTACAGCATTACCTGCTCCTGAGGGCTTGACACCAGAAGGACAAAAGGCCGTAGCGCTTATGGTCGTTGCGGTCATTGCCTGGATAACGGAAATAGTGCCTATAGCAGTATCAGCACTTGTACTTGTATTCATGCAACATCTGATCGGTACAGCACCTATGAAAGTAGCAGTTCAAAACTTTGCTAATCCAACACTGCTTTTTGTTCTGTCTTCATTCTTCCTGGCTGCTGCCTTGGCTGCCAGTGGTCTTAGCAAAAGGATTTCCATGAAACTGACTATTTTATCCAAAGGCAGTCCTAAAAAGGTGGTTTTCTATTTAATGGCTGCAACAGCTGCTCTGTCGACTGTAATTTCAGACGTTCCAGCAGTTGCGGCATTTGCCCCAATCGCTCTAGCACTTATTGAAAAAAATAAATGCAAACTGGGAGGCAGCAATTTTGCCAAGTCATTGATGATAGGTATAGCATTTGCATCGTTAATCGGCGGAGTAGCTACACCTGCAGGGTCATCCTTAAACGTATTAAGCCTTTCTCTTTTGAAATCAACGTCAAACATAGACATAACCTTCGCGCAGTGGGCTGCAGTAGGCATTCCGGTAGTCATTGTAGCGCTTCCATTGGCTTGGAAGCTAATGACCATGGTATTTCCTCCTGAGATGAACCATCTGGTTGGTCTGGAGGATGTTCATAAGGATTACAAGGAATTAGGTCCTCTATCAAATAAAGAAATTAAATTTCTGGTAATTCTGGTTCTTATGCTTATTACATGGTTTACTGAATCAATTCATAAAGTACCACTGCCTATTTCGGCAACTATTGGAGCAGCTTTGTTCTTTTTACCTGGAATCGAATTGCTGAATTGGGAAAATGCAAAACAAAGAGTCGGCTGGGATACTATCCTGCTTATAGGAGCAGCCAGTTCCTTAGGAACCACTCTGTGGACCTCCGGAGCTGCAACCTGGGTTGCTAATGCAGCATTGAGCGGAATAGAAGGTTCATCTTCATTAGTAGTTATTCTTTTCGTAGTGGTATTCACAATACTGATTCATTTGCTGGTTCCTGTTAACCCAGCCATTGTATCTGTAATGGTGCCGACACTTGCGGCCTTCGCTGTGTCAATAGGTATGAATCCAGCTTTTCTCGTTATTCCTATGGGATTCACAGTATCTGCAGCTTTCCTTCTGCCGCTTGACCCTGTGCCTCTCATAACATATACATCTGGTCATTACAAAATGGGAGACTACTTCAAGGCGGGAGTTCCTGTATGCATACTCTGGACAATCGTAATGACAGCAGCGATGCTTTTGCTTGCAGGACCGTTGGGACTGTTTTAATTGAATAATAATTAGAAAATTGGATTCAAGTCTGGGAAAGTGAATAAATCAAAAAATGATATATGAACTTTCCCAGGAATATCGAAATGATACGACTTAATCACTGGATAAGAAAAGGATCAAATGCTCTCTTCGGCTGCTTTTTAAAATAACATTTGCTTGAAAGAGGGAGAGGTGTTGAAGAGTGACGATGACAGGAGTTCATCAAACTTCAAATATTCAATACAATTACTGGTCTGTGGCAGAGCTGATGCCAAAGGATGAGATTAAAAAGCTGCAGCTCTGCAGGTTGAAAGAACAAGTCAACTACTTGTGGGAAAATAGCCCGTTTTATCGCGATAAGTGGGAAAAGAGCAATTTTTATCCAGACAAAATCAGTGCTATCGAGGATATTAAACAGATTCCTATCCTAAGCAAAGAAGAAATCCGTATCAGTCAGAAGGAAGATCCTCCTTTTGGAATGATGAAAATGCCCGGTCGAGGGCCAATCAACAGAGTAGCAATGACCTCAGGTACAACTGGCGAACCAGTTCTGATACCTTTTACAAAAGAGGATTATTTCGGAGTATTCTGCGAAGGAGGAGTTCGTGGTCTATGGGCCGCAGGAGTGAGGAAGGAAGATGTTGTGCATGCAGCATACGGATTCTTACCGTTTGTTGGATTAGCTGGCGTTTACGATGCAGCCGAACACTTCATTGGGTCTTTAGTAATCCCAGGAGGTGTATGGGACAGTTTGACCCGGCTCAAAATGATTAAAAAATTCAAGGTCACAGTATTGATGGGGACACCTACATATCTTCTGCATCTGGCTTCTGTTGCGGCGGAGAATGGCATCGACACCTGCAAGCTCGGCATAAGGCGTGTACTGACAACAGGTGAATGTGGCAGCGCATCAGTGGCTAATACAGGGCTGCGGCTCCAAAAAGCTTGGGGATGCAAAGTATACGACTTTTCAGGAACCCAGGAATCAAATTACATCTCATGGACATGCGATGAAGGGACGTCACATTTAAACGAAGATTTAATTTACTGTGAAATACTCAACCCTGAAACAAATGAACCGGTTGGACCCGGTGAACCAGGAAAACTCGTAATTACCGATCTTGTGCAAAAAACACATCCAGTAATCAGGTTTGAAACTGGCGATATTGTGGGTGGCATAGACTCGGAGTCAAAATGCGCCTGTGGAAGGAATCTTAGCATATTGAAAGGATATTCAGGACGAGTCGGAGATATCATCAAAGTAAAGGGAGTATGTGTTTCAGTAAGCGGAATTGAAAATGTGCTGAGGGGGATGGAGAGCTGTTCCGATAATTATGAGTATATGGCGTTAAATGACGGTGAGAAGGACAAGATTTTGGTCCGGTTAGAACCTAGGAAAGACATAGAGCCTGGTTGCTGGGATGGTGTCCGAAGAAAAGTATCAGAGGCGCTCAGGGAATCTTTTATGATCAATATGGACGTGGAAGTAATACCACCGGGTTCGCTGCCTGTATTTGACTTGAAAGCAAAACGGTTCAGGGACATCAGATAGGGATTTGTTTCATTCAACAACACACTAAATATAATTTGAAAGCGGTGAAAATAATGGCAAAAGTAATTTCTGCACAGCAATCAGCTGAGCTGATCAAGGACGGTGCAACGGTAGCATGGACAACCGCAGGTTTATGCAGCTTTTGCGAAGAGGTGGCGTCAGCAGTTGAGGCGAGATTCCTCGAAACAGGGCATCCTAAGAACATCACGCTTACACACAGCTGCGGCTGTGGAGATCACAAAACAAGAGGCATGAACCATTTCGGCCATGAAGGGCTTGCTAAGAAGAGCATAGCCGGGCATATAGGTGAGGCACCTGCGCTGGGCAAACTGGTAGCCGATAACAAAGTCGAGTGCCACCTTCTTCCGCAAGGAGTTCTTACTCATCTTTGGAGGCAGATGGCGGGAAAAAAAATCGGAGTAATCACAAAAGTTGGGTTAGGAACCTTTGCAGACCCAAGACTAGAGGGTGGTGCAGTAAACAGTATAACCGATAAAAATGAAAGGGTTAAGCTTATAGATTTCGAAGGTGAGGAGTATTTGTACTACAGACCTTTCGGCATTGACGTAGCAGTTATCCGCGGATCCACGGCAGACGAAAGAGGCAATATGACCATGGATAGGGAAGCATTGTTCCTGGAAGCCCTTTCCCTGGCCACTGCTGTAAAAAACAATGGCGGCATTGTTATAGCGCAAGTTGAATATTTAGCAAAACCCGGAACACTTCATCCAAAGCAGGTAAAAGTACCTGGCGTATTGGTGGATTATGTAGTGCTATCTAAACCGGAAAACCATATGCAAACTAAGAAAACCATATACAACCCTGCACTTTCCGGAGACAGTAAAGTTCCCATGGGCAATATACCGCCTGTTCCTCTTGACGAACGTAAAATCATTGCAAGAAGGGCAGCTATGGAATTAAGCCCGAACAGCACACTGAATCTGGGCATTGGTATGCCGGATGGTGTTGGAAGCGTAGCTGCAGAAGAAGGTATCTCTGAAATGCTCACAATGACAACGGAGTTAGGCAACTTTGGAGGTATGCCGGCTGGCGGTCTTGATTTTCCTGCAACTTATAATTCTGAATGCACGATTGACCATCCGTATATGTTTGACTTCTATGACGGTGGCGGACTTGATGCATGCGTACTGGGGCTTGCCCAAACAGATAGAGAAGGTAATTTGAATGTTAGCAAGTTTGGACCGAAGGTTGTAGGCCCTGGCGGTTTCATCAATATCTCAAGCAGTGCCAAAAAGGTAATTTTTGTTGGTACATTAACTGCAGGAGCTGAATATGAGATTAAGGATGGAACAATAAAAATTACCAAAGAGGGTGACATCAAAAAGTTTGTAAATAAAGTAGATCAGATCACCTTCAGCGGTTCTTATGCTTCCAAGGCTGGAAAAAAAGTTGTGTATGTAACAGAACGGGCTGTATTCGAATTAGAGGACGGTGAGTTGACTCTTGTTGAGATAGCACCAGGTCTGGAACTTGAAAAAGACGTTATAGCTGCAATGGAATTCATACCAAGAATTTCTCCTGATTTAAAAGAAATGCCGAAAGAAATATTTGAACCAGACTGGGGGGAACTCAAGAAAATCATGGAGAGCAAAATAAAAAACAAAGATAAAAGGGGGAATTAAAGTGTATTTACCAGATTTTGATTATTACGCGCCTGATAGTGTTGCTGAAGCTTGTCAACTGCTATCACAGTTTGGTGACAGTGCTAAAGTGCTTTGTGGAGGGACCGACCTTATACCAAAAATGAAACATGAATTAATATCGCCAAAAGTTATGATCTCCATTAAGAAAATCCCAGACTTGAAAAAAATAGAATATATACCAGGGAAAGGTGTTGTTATAGGAGCCACATCAACACACAACGATGTAGTTTTCTCAGAAGTTATGCAGGGGAAATATTTATCAGTATCAAATGCAGCTGGAACAATGGCAGCTAACCAGGTTCGGCATATAGGTACCGTTGGAGGGAATATCGTTAGTGCTGTTCCATCTGCAGATATGGCGCCAATTCTGATTGCTCTCAACGCAAACGCTACAATAGTTGGCCCAGATGCTGAACGTACTCTTCCTTTAGAGGATGTGTTCACCGGCCCGAGCAGGACAGTTTTAGCAAAAAACGAAATTCTGACTGAAGTTGTAATACCAGACCAGAAGATGACAGGGAGCACTTATTTCAAATTTGCTCTTCGTAAAGCCGGTGCTTTGGCAGTAGTCGGTGTTGCTGCAGCTGTTCAAGTTGAAGATGGAATTATGAAGGATGTTCGTGTGGCCTTGGGCGCAGTTGCTCCTACACCTATGAGAGCAAAGAAGACTGAGGAATTCCTGAAGGGTAAAAAAATAACTGAAGAATTATTAGAGGAAGCAGGGAAGATAGCTTGTACGGAATGCAAACCTATCAGCGATTTCAGGGCATCAGAAGAATACCGAAGGGACCTGGTGCGCATATATGTAAAACGAGCATTGAAAAGAGCAATTGATAGAGGGCACATATAAGAAAGGGGTGGTTATATTGTCTAATTTTATAACTGACAATCAAGGTGTAAAGCGTTACCTAGTTACAATAAAAGTTAATGGCATGGAATATACAAAGGTGGTTAAAGCAAATACACTGCTGGTAAATTTCTTGCGTGAAGAATTGGACCTTACAGGTACTAAAAAAGGATGTGAATTGGGCGACTGCGGATCATGTACTGTACTACTTAATGATAAGCCTGTTAATTCCTGCTTAATCCTGGCTATTGAAGCTGATGGTATGAGTGTTACGACTATAGAAGGCGTTGCATCCACTTCAAATATGGATATAATACAGGATAAGTTTCTGGAATATGGTGCTATCCAGTGCGGGTACTGTTCTGCAGGCATGATTTTGTCAGCAAAAGCTTTGTTGACTAAAAATCCAAAGCCTACAGAAGATGAAGTGCGTGGGGCGATTTCAGGTAATCTATGCCGCTGCACGGGATATATCAATATCATTAAAGCTATAATGGCTGCATCCGGACAAGAGGTATCTAATTAAATATTAAAGGGGGTAGAAAAAATGGATGGTGTTCGTTATCCTAAAGAAAATAATCTGTATAAGAAAAAGGAACATACACAAATAGGACAAAGTAAGCCAAGAATAGATGGCGTTGTTAAGGCAACAGGCGCAGGTAGATACTGTGGAGATCTTAAATTCCCCAATATGCTATACGGAAAGATGTTAACAAGTCCGCATGCGCATGCAAAAATACTGAGCATAGATACTTCAGATGCCGAAAAAATACCAGGAGTCGTAAAGATTATTACACATAAGGACGTGCCAAGCCTTAAGTATGGGCTAAGTCCAGCTCGTTGGGATGAAAATGTTTTATGCATCGATAAAGTAAGGTTTGTAGGAGATAAAGTAGCTGCAGTTGCTTGTGTCGATGAAGAAACCTGCTATAAAGCCTTAAAGGCTATAAAAGTTGAATACGAAGTACTGCCCGCAGTGCTTGACTACAGAACTGCTATGAATGAAGATATGCCTCAAATCCATGAGGAATATGCCAATAACATAAATACAGAAATCCATCATGTATTCGGTGATCCTGATGAGGCTTTTGCTAATGCTTATCATGTGCGTACAGACGTGTTTGAAGGACAGAGAACATACCAGTGTCCAATAGAACCTCACTCAGCTATCTCAATCTGGAAAGATGATAAACTTACTGTATATTCCAGCACACAATCGGTACATTACTTTCAATATTACATTGCCCGAGAATTCGGATTGAAAATGGGTGATGTAAGGGTAATCAAACCACTGGTTGGTGGTGGTTTCGGCGGGAAACTTGAGCCTACAGGTTTGGAATATAACGGATCTGTACTCTCAAAACTGACAGGACGTCCGGTGAAAATGTTCTATGATAGAGCTGAAATGTTTGCCCATAACCGTGGTCGTCACCAGGGTCACTATGAAGTTTCCACAGCTGTAGATAAAGATGGAAAAATATTAGGATTGAAAGTTAATTTTCTTCTTGATGGAGGCGCATACACAAGCTTGGGTATAGCAACTGCATATTACTCCGGAGGATTACTGCCTTTAACCTATGATTTTGACAATTATCAATTTGATTTAATGAGAATGTATACTAACCTTCCTGCCTGCGGTGCTCAGAGGGGACATGGCGCTCCACAGCCTAAATACGCTCTTGAGAGTCATTTAGATAATGTGGCAAGAGACTTAGGCATTGATCCTCTTGAATTACGTAAACGCAATGCAAGAAAACCATATACCAACACATGCAACGGCATGGGTATTCAGACTTGTTACCTTACAGAGGCTCTAGAAAAACTCGAGGAGATTACCGATTGGAAAGAGAAAAAAGAAAAAGGCCTTCCTAAGGGAAGAGGAATCGGTATGGCCACAGGATCGTTCGTTACAGGTGCCGGCTATCCAATATACAGAAATGATTATCCTTCTTCTTCATGTATGTTAAGAGTCAATGAAGATGGAACCTCTGCTACTCTATATTCAAATGCAATGGACATAGGTCAGGGTTCTGATACTGTTCTTTGTCAGATGGCAGCAGAAGCTATGGGCTATCGCTATGAGAATATGAAGATAGTAACTGGAGATACAGAAGTTGCACCTCTCGACTTTGGCGCGTATTCCAGTCGTCAGACAGCATACTGCGGATGGACAGTTAAGCGTGCAGGAGAAGAGATTAAGGCTAAGATTCTTGAAACAGCAGGCTTTATGATGCATATTCCACCTGAAGATTTGGAATGTGAGGAAGGAATAATCTATTCTAAGTCACGCCCTAAGGTTACACCGATAACATTTGAAGAAGCCGCCAAGAAGTACTTTATTATAAAAGGACCTCTTGTTGCCACAGGCGTTTACACTGTACCTAGATTAGGCGGATACCACAAAGGAGCTGCCGTTGCTACATCACCTTGCTACAGCTTCTGTACCCAGGCTGCCGAAGTTCAGATTGATGAAGAAACTGGTGAGATTGAAGTTCTGCATGCATGGGATGTTCACGACGCAGGTCAGATCATTAATCCTGCTTTAATGAAAGGTCAAGTTCATGGAGCCTTTGGTATGGGAGTAAGTGAAACAATTTGGGAAGAAGTTGTATTCAATAATAATGGAAAGATCATGAATGCTGATGTTGGTGGCTATCGAATAATTACAGCACAGGATATGCCGAATTTTACAAATGATCTTATCAAGAGTAATGATGAACCTGCTACTCCATGGGGACTTAAAGAAATTGGTGAAGGTTCAAACAACCCTACAATGGGAGCTGTAAGAAATGCCATTTATGATGCAATTGGAGTAAATATTTCAACCCTGCCATTGTCATTTGAAAAGGTATGGCGTGCAATTAAGGAAAAGAAGGAACAAGAACAAATAAGTGAATAAGGACATCAATATCTGACTGGCGGAGATAAAGAGATGAGGTTTCCAAATTCTCTTTATCTCCAAATTAGGAGAGTGCTTATGGAAATTAAAATCATGGAAAAAATATCAAGATGTATAAAGGAAGGCAAAGATGTTGCTGTTAAAGAACGATTCCACGAGGATGTTGAACTGAAAGTTGGGGATATTGCAGGGGGTTCGATTTTAACTTATTGAGGGAGGGGAAGTCGATGTTTTCGAAACACTGTGTAATTGTCAAAGGAGGCGGAGATCTGGCCACCGCCGTAGCTCACAAACTGTTTCGCGTGGGTTTTCATGTTGTTATCACTGAATTAGAAAAACCTATGATGGTAAGAAGAAAGGTGTCGTTTGCGAATTGCATTTATGAAAGTGAGTGGACAGTTGAAGGGATTACTTCGGTGATGACCGATGCTGAAGGAATGGATCGGGTACTCAAGGACGGAAAAATCCCTGTACTTATTGATCCGACATGCAATATATCTAAACAGATACAGCCATCAATTATTATAGATGCAATACTGGCCAAGAGGAATCTTGGGACACAACTTAAGGACGCTCCTGTTGTTATTGGACTTGGTCCTGGATTTATCGCAGGGGAAGATGTAAATGCAGTAATAGAAACCAAGAGGGGGCATAATTTGGGGAGGATAATATTTTGTGGAGCAGCTGAACCAAATACAGGAGTGCCTGGGGATATAAAAGGATATACTACTCAAAGGATATTGAGATCTCCTTGCGAAGGGATTGTGGAAAACCAGGTTGAAATTGGTTCTGTGGTGAAGCAAGGTGACATAATCTGCGCTGTAAACGGAGAGGAAGTAAATGCACAAATTGATGGAATAGTAAGAGGATTGATAGCAACCAATTCAAATGTATCACTTGGAGAGAAAATTGGTGACGTAGACCCAAGAAGCGATGTTGAATACTGCACAACCATAAGCGATAAAGGAAGGAGCATTGCTGGAGGTGTATTGGAGGCGGTTATGATACTGCTTGAAGATTCGAAATGTAAATAGTTGAAAGGTGAGGATTAATATGTTCGTTGGCATTGATGTTAAAGACACGAGAATAGGTATGGGGCTGGTGAATGACAAAGGAGAATTGTCATTTGAGAGCACATTTCCGGTAGATTCTGGGCAGAATCCGGATAAGGTTATGCTGGATATAATTTATGTCGTGAAAAGTATTTCTGAGACTGTGCCCCTGGAGTTGTTTAATGAAAGGATATCAGGTATAGGAATAGGCATACATGACGCATTCATGGAGAAAACTTCCTTGCAGGAAACAATCCAGAGGTATTTCGACATACCAGTATTTGTTGAAAGCGTTAAAGGTAAGGTTAAGAATGAAGGAATAATAGCCGCAGGATTGCTTTGTAATGGCAGGGTATAGGTAAGGAGGAGAATCAATGGATAACATCAGGTATACTGCATAAAATTTTGCGGCATTTCGGCGATTATTTATGTTGCGAATAGTAATTTTTTTTAGGACTCGTTGTACTTTCGCAAGGGTAACGAATGGGTGAAGGAGGAAGAGAAATGAAACTGATTGATACTGAGGATGCCGTCGGACATGTTTTATGCCACGATCTGACCCGAATAATAAAATGTGTAGCAAAAGAAGCTGTATTTAGTAAAGGGCACATAGTGACAGAGGAGGATATCCCTGTTTTGATGTCGATAGGCAAGGAACACCTTTACGTATGGGAAAAACAGGAAGGAATGCTCCATGAAAATGAGGCGGCAGAGATCCTATACAACATATGTCGGAATGACTATATGCACCCGACCGAGGTTAAGGAAGGAAAAATCGAAGTCATCGCTGAAGAGGATGGCCTTCTTAAAATTGATATTGAAAAGCTAAGCAAAATAAATTCGCTCGGTGAGATGATGATAGCTACTCGCCACAGCGATTTTCCTGTAAAAAAAGGCGACAAGCTGGCAGGCACGCGAATTATCCCCCTTGTGATTGAACGAGAGAAGATGGATGCAGCTGTCAGGCTGATGGGCGATAAACCGCTTATGGAGATCTTGCCGTTCAGGCACAAAAGGGCTGGAATTGTGACTACAGGCAGCGAGGTTTCCTCTGGCAGGATTAAGGATACATTCGGGCCTGTTATACGAGAAAAACTAAGTGAATACGATGTTGAAGTTCTTGGCCAAAAGATACTTTGCGATGATGCTGTTTCGATTTCCAGTGCAATAGAAGACTTTATCGGTGAAGGAGCGGATCTAATAATCTGTACAGGTGGTATGAGTGTTGACCCGGATGACACTACCCCCGTTGCTATAAAAAATACAGGTGCAAGGCTTGTTGCATACGGTGCGCCAGTATTGCCAGGAGCTATGTTCCTGCTTGCGTACTACAAGGACACAATTCCGATACTAGGCCTTCCTGGTTGTGTGATGTATTCCAAACGCACCATTTTCGATCTGGTTCTACCGAGGGTGATGGCAGAGGATAAAATAACCCTGGAGGATCTTGCTAGCCTTGGTCACGGAGGGTTGTGCCTGAATTGCAAAGCCTGCACATTTCCTAACTGCGGATTTGGGAAGTAGTTAAGACTAAACCGCATTAACTTGTCAAAACTATATTTGCCGCAAGCGGTGCGGCGGAATGGGGTTTAAATGGTTGACGGTATTGGGAGAAACATCGACTATCTCAGGATTTCAGTTACCGACAGGTGCAATCTAAGATGTTTGTACTGCATGCCTGAGGCTGGGATTGAAAATTTGGAGCATGAAGAAATACTGACGTTTAAGGAGATTCTGACAATTGTAAAGGTTGTTTCACAACTCGGCATACGCAAGATTAAGATCACAGGAGGAGAGCCCTTGGTTAGAAAAGGCATAATAAACCTGATAAGAAGGCTTAAAGATATCGAAGGCATTGAAGAGGTCACAATGACCTCAAATGGAGTGCTTTTGGGGGATATGGCTCAGGAACTTGCGGGCGCAGGTCTGGACAGTGTGAATGTCAGCCTTGATACCTTAAACAAAACAAGTTTTAATAGTATTACCCGCAGAGACTGTCTTGATAAAGTGATATATGGGATAAAAAAATCTGTGGAAGCCGGGCTGAAAACAAAGATTAATTGCGTCCCACTTGCCCAGTTACACGGTGAAGACTTGAAAAATATGCTGAAAATTGTCAAAGAATATCCTATCGATGTGCGGTTTATTGAACTTATGCCTATCGGTTTTGGAAAAAGCTATTCGCCAGTCAGCAACGAGCAGATACTTGGTGAGATAGAGAATGAATACGGGAGGCTGCAGCGATCAAAAACCAAACATGGGAATGGTCCTGCCGTGTATTATGATATACCGGGTTTCAGAGCCAGTGTCGGCTTTATTAGCGCAGTCACCGATGAATTCTGTGAAAACTGCAATCGTATTAGATTGACAGCTGACGGCAATTTGAAATTATGTCTGCATTACAATAAGGGCGTTGCGTTAAAACCCCTTCTGCGCAGTGGAATAAGCAGGGAACAATTGAAGATCGTTATTGAGAAAGCAATCCACAATAAACCCGTATGTCACAGTTTCAACAGCGACTGTGCGGATAACATTGAATTAAGGAATATGGTTCAGATTGGAGGATAAATGGATTTTTCACCAGCTTTGGTATATAATATATTCGAATTCAAATAGAAGTAAGGTTATTCAACCGGGCAATGATCAGAACGCTTAGCAATACCAAAGAACGGTTCGGGAGGGGCAACAATGGCAAACATATTCGATTATCTTGAGTGGCGCGGAGATCTTAGCTTTGCGCAGGACAGGTTTAATGAAGTGGACAACCTCATACTGTCGGTACTGGCATACGTGGATTATGAAGGACTGGTGAGTGAAACAGCTGGCGGGCCGGGGACTCCGTTGTCGAAGGCCGCGGATTACTACAAGACCCATGAATTCAAGTCGCCCGCATTTTACGACAACCCATTCTTCAACGAGATACCAAGCCTTCTCCAGAAGGCAGCCGAATCGGCGCGCTTCGGCAGCGTAGAGCTGTCCGGTTACGTCAACCAGATAGACCACGAGAATTCGAAACAGTTCTCGGCGCTTGTTTTTGCTATAAGCACTGGACTGCAATATATCGCTTTCAGGGGCACAGACGACACGATAGCCGGATGGAAGGAAGACTTCGAGATGAGCTTCATGGAAGAGGTGCCTGCACAGAAGCAGGCTGCGGAGTATCTGGCAGCAGCTGCACCACAGCTTGAAGGCAGATTCTTTCTCGGAGGGCACTCAAAGGGAGGCAACCTTGCTGTATATGCGGCAACCCACTGCTCGGCTGTGATACGTGACAGGATAGAAGGTGTCTTCAACAACGACGGACCTGGATTCCGGACAGATGTCATACAGAGCGAGGTCTATCAGAGCTTGCTGGACAGGATCAACACATACGTTCCAAAATCCTCCGTTGTGGGGATTCTTATGGAGCACGGCGAAGAGTATAAGGTCGTGGGCAGCAGCGGCATAGGCATTATGCAGCATAATGCGCTTAATTGGGAAGTCAAGGGCCCAAGCTTTGTGTACGAGAATGAACTGACAAGAAACAGCCGGAATCTTGATAGGGCCCTGAGGTCATTGATGAGCAACTTGTCGATTGAAAACAAGTCGTATTTTGTAGATGCATTCTTCGAGATAATACAGGCCACTGGTGCGCATACCCTCAGCGAGCTGACCAGGGAAAAACTTAACTCAATCGACACAATGGTGAAGACATACAAGAACATGGATCCTTCGCAGCAGGAGATGCTGAAAGGTACTATAGAGACTTATATCAGGGAGAGGCAGAAAGTGTTCAGGAAAAACATCGGTGAAGGTATAGATGCGCTGCTTTCCCGAAAAAATGATGACAAGATAAAATAGGCAGAAGGTCAGGAAGAAATTCCTGGCCTTTTTTTGTTGACATGGCAGGATAAAGAGTTATAATATACGTATGAATGATTGTTCAAGTGTTCAGTGATGAGGGGGTGAGCTAATGCAAAAAAACATGCAGCCAATAGAGCGTTGCGACTGCGAGGTAATCCACGACAGTATTGTGGAAAAGGTAAAGGAAAAGATGCCCCGGGAGGAAACTTTGTATGATCTGGCTGAGCTTTTCAAGATATTCGGAGACTCGACAAGGATAAGGATACTTTGGGCTCTGCATGAGTCGGAAATGTGCGTATGCGACATCGCATTCCTGCTCAACATGACCCAGTCGGCAATCTCCCACCAGCTGAGGGTTCTGAAACATTCGGACCTCGTAAAGAGCAGAAGGGAAGGGAAGATAGTATTCTATTCCCTGAAGGATGAGCATGTGAAACAAATATTCGATCTCGGATTAATCCATATAGAAGAAGCGTAGCAGTGAGGTGATAGAGATGGACAAAGGTGAAAAGAAGATTTTCATTCTCGAAGGATTGGGGTGAGCAGCCTGCGCCAGCAAAATGGAGACTGGCATAAAGTCCCTGGACGGGATTAAGGACGCTTCAATAGATTTTGTATCTAAGAAACTTACAATTGAAACAGAAGGCAGAGTGGACTTCGCCTCTTTAAGGGGGAAAATTGAAGGTATTGTGAAAAGGATAGAGCCTGATGTAAGAGTGAATCTGGTTGATAGCGCGCATAGCGCAGAAGTTGAGGAGAACGGTGAAGAATTCAGCAGGAAAAGGGAGATAAGCAGGCTCATAGCCGGAGGTCTGCTGTTCGGTGCTGCGGTCCTGTTTCATTTCAGCAGCTGGATCGAGTTGACGCTGTTCCTGGCAAGCTACATCATCGTCGGCGGAGACGTCATACTGAGGGCGGTCAAAGGCATTCTGCGCGGGCAGGTGTTCAGCGAACACTTCCTTATGAGCGTGGCAACCATCGGTGCATTTTTCGTCGGCGCATACGCTGAAGGTGTAGCCGTAATGATCTTCTATCTTGTCGGCGAACTGTTCCAGGACATGGCTGTAGATCATTCGAGGAAATCAATAAGCTCGCTTATGGACATAAGGCCTGATTACGCAAACCTGAAAGAAGGCATGGAGCTGAAGCGGGTTTCACCGGAAGAGGTCAGGGTAGGTGACATAATCGTAATAAAGCCGGGTGAAAAAATACCTCTGGACGGCAGGGTTGTGGACGGATACTCGACGGTCGATACATCTGCTCTTACCGGGGAATCCGTTCCCCGGGACCTTGAGCCGGGAAAGGAAGCGCTGAGCGGATTCGTGAACAAGAACGGCGTCCTCACTGTTGAGGTGACGAAGGAATTCGGTGAATCCACCGTTTCTAAGATCCTCGACCTCGTACAGAACGCCAGCAGCAGGAAAGCGCCGACAGAGAATTTCATAACAAAATTCGCCAGATACTATACGCCTGTGGTGGTCTTCGGAGCGCTGGCGCTTGCGGTCATACCAACACTGGTGATTCCCGGCGCAGCCTTCAGCGACTGGCTCTACAGAGCGCTGGTGTTTCTTGTTGTTTCATGCCCCTGCGCACTGGTCATCTCCGTGCCGCTGGGCTTCTTCGGAGGCATAGGAGGGGCATCAAAGAGAGGGATACTTGTAAAGGGAAGCAACTTCCTGGAAGCTCTGAACGATGTGGAGGCTGTTGTATTCGACAAAACGGGCACGCTGACAGAGGGCGTATTTGAAGTCACAGCTGTAAACAGCGGTCACGGGTTTGATGAAGAAGAGCTGATCAGGTATGCGGCCTATGCCGAGAGCTACTCGAACCATCCCATCGCTTCATCTATAGCAGCCGCTTACAGCGGTGATGTAGACAAGGCTAAAATAACTAAACACCAGGAAATACCTGGGCAGGGTGTCAAGGTAAGGATCGACGGAAAAGAAGTCCTGACAGGGAATGCCAGACTGATGGCGATCGAAGGGATAGAGTACGGCGATGCTGAAGAATTCGGAACGGTGGTTCACGTGGCAATTGACAGAATCTATGCAGGGAACATCGTAATATCCGATAAAGTTAAAGGTGATGCAGGGGTTGCGATAAGGGAATTGAAAGCACTGGGAATAGGCAAAACCGTGATGCTCACAGGCGACCTAAAGGCAGTTGGTGAAAAAATAGGTAACCAGCTGGGGATCGATGAAGTGTATTCTGAGCTGCTGCCTGTGGATAAGGTTGAAAAGATAGAGTCCATGGAGATAAAAAAATCAGGCAAAGGAAAAATCGTATTTGTCGGCGACGGAATCAACGATGCACCGGTCCTGGCCCGGTCAGATATAGGCATAGCTATGGGCGGTCTCGGATCCGACGCAGCCATCGAAGCGGCAGATATTGTAATAATGACTGACGAGCCGTCCAAGGTCGCGACTGCGATAAAAATCGCAAGGAAAACAAGGGGGATCGTGATACAGAATATAGTGTTTGCTTTAGGTATAAAGGCCGTATTCCTTATACTCGGAGCATTCGGAGTTGCCACCATGTGGGAGGCGGTATTTGCAGACATGGGTGTTGCCATCATAGCGATATTCAACGCAATGAGAGTTTTGAATACGAAAAACCTTTAAAATATGTTACAATCAGGTTAAGAGAAATGCAGATTGGGGGTGGAGTCATTGATTATAATAGGGATCGCAGGAGGCTCAGGAGCTGGGAAGACAACTGTTGCGCGGACCATTGCAGAAAGGCTGGGCAGTGAAAATGTTGACTACCTTTCGCAGGACTGGTATTATAAGGATCTCTCGCACATGACAATAGAGGAAAGGGAAAAGGCAAACCTGGACCACCCGAACGCTTTTGACACGAAGCTGCTTGTTTCGCACTTGAATCTTCTCCATCAAGGTAAGCCTATAGAGGTGCCGGTTTATGACTACGGTGCCCATACACGAAAAAAGGAGACCGTGCACATGTCTCCAAAATCGGTGGCAATCCTTGAAGGCATACTTGTTCTTGCTATAGAAGAGCTGCGCTCGGTTCTGGATTTCAAGGTATTTGTTGACGCCGATCCTGATATCCGTCTGATCCGGCGGCTTGAAAGGGATATCAAGGAACGCGGCAGCACCTACGACAATACCATCAAACGTTATCTTTCGACTGTCAAGCCAATGTACGATGCCTTCATAGAACCTTCCAAAAGGCATGCCGACATTATAGTTCCCAGGGGCGGAGATAATGAAAATGCGACAAACCTTCTGGCAGAGATGGTGGAACACTATGCCGGCCATCCTTCCAGTTGAGCTGAAGGCGTCTATCAGGTTTCTGGTAGGCGTTTTTTTGTCTTTGCATATTGACAGCTGTCGATATGGTTGCTATAATTTACCTGTGACATCGAGAGTGTTCGATATCATTGAATAATATGAATATCAACGGAGGTAAAGATGAAACAATCATATTCGGAATACGCGGCATTGTTCAAGGCTTTGTCTGACGAGACCAGGCTTAAGATTATAGACATGCTCTCCTGCGGTGAGATGTGCGCATGCGATATCCTGGAGCAGTTAAGCTTATCGCAGTCAACCCTCAGCTACCATATGAAGATTCTGTCTGAGTGCGGAATTGTGAATGCAGTCCGCGACGGAGCGTGGATGAGATACACAATCAGCAAGGCCAGGGCTGACGAAGCTGCGGCATTTGTCGGCTACATCACTACAGACAAGGAAGACTGCATCTGCAAAAGCTGCAGAAAAACTAAATGTGAGGAAGGTGAATCAAATGGAAAATAAGGCCAGACTATCATTCCTGGACAGATTTTTGACGCTGTGGATATTCCTGGCGATGGCAGCAGGGGTTCTGGGAGGATACATATTCCCGGGTGTGGCAAGCTATCTGGGGAGCCTGAGCACAGGAACCATATCCTGGCCTATTGCGGTCGGGCTCATAGTGATGATGTACCCGCCTCTTGCCAAAGTAAAGTATGAAGAGATAGGTAAAGTTGCTCAGAATAAAAAGGTGTTCAGCTTTTCATTATTCCAGAACTGGATAGCAGGCCCGGTTCTTATGTTTGTTCTGGCAGTTGTGTTTTTGGGAGATTCCCCCGGTTTTGCAATCGGTCTTATCATAATCGGACTGGCAAGATGCATAGCAATGGTTATCATCTGGAACAACCTTGCAAAGGGGGACGGCGAATATGCGGCAGCACTGGTGGCGCTCAACTCGATCTTCCAGATATTACTCTATGCAGCGTACATATTCATTTTTGTGACCCTTGTGCCGGAATGGCTCGGGCTGTCCTGGGGAGGACAGGTTGTCAGCGTTTCCATGTGGGAAGTTGCAAAGAGCGTGCTGATTTACCTGGGAATACCGTTTGCAGCGGGCTTCGCCACAAGATTCACGCTGATAAGGGCTAAGACGAAGGAATGGTACGAAGGGGTGTTCATCCCCAAGATTTCACCGCTGGCGCTGGTAGCCCTGCTTTACACTATAGTGATCATGTTCATAACCAAAGGGGAGCAGATAATAAACAATCCTCTTGATGTTGTAAGGATAGCCATACCTCTTCTGATTTATTTTGCAATCATGTTCTTTGTAAGCTTCTACGTATCCTACCGCCAGGGCTTCAGGTACGACCAGACAGTGACGCTGGCCTTTACCGCGGCCAGCAACAACTTCGAACTGGCCATAGCTGTCGCGGTTGCAGTCTTCGGTATAGGCTCAGACGTAGCCTTCACCGCTGTCATCGGGCCTCTCGTGGAAGTTCCGGTAATGATAGCCCTGGTAGATTCGGCACTGTTTTTCAAAAAGAAATTTTTCGATGAGAACGGACTGCCTAAGAGCAGGCCGCAGAAGGGGAGTGAAGTGTAATGGAAGGAA
Organism: Bacillota bacterium; assembly: GCA_017861315.1. GTDB lineage: Bacteria > Bacillota > Clostridia > Clostridiales > Clostridiaceae > UBA699. The sequence goes on from JAGFXP010000001.1 coordinate 64,362, forward strand.
AAGTAAAGGTTGCATTCGTGTGCGTGCACAATTCCTGCAGATCGCAGATGGCCGAGGCTCTGTCAAGGTGTCTCGCTGCAGAAGCCTTCGATGCTTACTCTGCCGGCACCGAAACGAAGCCGCAGATCAACCAGGACGCTGTGAGGATAATGAAGCAGCTGTATGGCATAGATATGGAGAAGGATCAGCATTCCAAGCTTATCTCAGATATACCGCAGCCTGATATCGTGATCACGATGGGCTGCAATGTGAACTGCCCTTATTTGCCCTGTGGCTACCGGGAGGACTGGGGGCTGGAGGATCCGACGGGAAAGAGCGATGAGGAATTCATAAGGACCGCCGAAACGATCGAAGCCAAGGTTATAGAACTGAAGACCAGGATACTGAGAGGGATCATCCCATAATATTATAGTGCGGCGGACCGCTGTTTGGAGGATAATATCTTTGAACGGCGGTCTGTTTTTATGCTATAATGAAATCAGAATATTCCAAAATTTCATCGAGGAGGAATATGACATGGAATTTAATTTTATCGGTATACCCCTTTCTATACTGTTTTTAGCTTCAGTTGCGGGCATCTTATTCGGACTCTTGAGGAAAAACAGAAAAGTGCTGAACATATCACTTGTTATGCTGGCGATCGCTATCACTATCTATATATTAGTATTCTTTGTAGTCCATTAAAGTTTTTTACTATAAAATATTGTGTTGGGAGTGAAGCGTTATGTTGTTTAAGAGAACCAAATCCTATGAGGACATTGTGCCTGCCAGGTCGCCGAAGGAGCTGCTGATGCTGGTGGAAAAGCTTCTGCCTGATGTTGTCTACAATATGGCAAGCCTCGAAAGGAACCCTTTCACTTACCCGGAGGTAAAGACGCTGATGGACGGAGTTACTGTAGGGGGACATAAGCTGAGTGATGAACAGCAGGTGCTCAGCATAAGAAACGGCTGGAATTACGTCATCGAAGCTGTGCTGAACGATAAAGTTTCGCTCGACATAGATACGTTCAATACCCTGAGCGAGATAATCGCAAAGGAGGAAGCACTTGTCAGCGGCAGGTTCAGAACCGGCGATGTCAGGATTGGCGGGACTGATTTTATTCCTCCAAGGGCAGACGAGCTGGAGAGCATCTTTGAGACGGAGCTGCCCATCATTATTGAGAGATGCAGCAGCAAGACGGATTTGGCCTTCGAGATATTCCTCTGGGTTTCCTTAAACCAGTTCTATTATGACGGCAACAAGAGGATCTCCAGGCTTGCAGCGAATATGATCCTAATTTCCTGCGGACAGGGAATATTAAATGTGAGGGTGAAGGACAGGCTGCAGTTCAATATCCTTATGGTGAGGTTCTACAATACAATGGACGCCGACGAGATATTCGGTTTTCTATACGACAACTGCCTTGAAAGGGACTATTACTAATAATTGTCATAGTCGAGAGATACAATCAGTCGGTTGAACTTAAAGTAACCCTTGCGGAGGCTAAGAACTGACGATACTATAAGCTTATTAATGGGAGAAGATATATGTTGGATATTATCGGAATCGGTTCACTAAACCTTGACCTTATCGCAACCGCTGAAACAGTAAACTCCCTGCCAAAGGAGAGGGTTCGCGACGCGTTCAGGATCCTGGAAGATTGTGCAGGCAGGCAGGCGGACCTTTCGGATATTGAGGAAGTCCTGTCGCTTCTTGGCAGGGATTCCTTCTGTGCAACGCTGGGAGGATCGGCATTCAATACGGTGCACGCCATGGCGGAGCTGGGAGCAGGCATAAAAACGGGCTTCGTCGGCGTTTCAGGCAATACCGGATGCCTCCTGGATTTCAAGGGACTGATGAGCGGACTGTCGGTCGACAGCAGGTATGTGGGCTGCCTTCCCCTGGAGAGCAGCGGAATATGCCTTTGTGTAAATCGCGACGGGCGCAGGTCGCTCCTTGTTTATCCTGGATGCAACAGAAGGCTCTCAGTACACATAAAGCAAAACTTTGAAGGCATTGTGCGCTACCTGGCGGATGCGAGGATGCTGCACATAACCTCCATAGCGGATGACATGGCACCGGAAGCCATTGCAGGAGCAATCGAGGAGACGAAGAGGAGGAATCCGGATATAAGGATCAGCTTAGATCCTGGACTCGCCTGGGTGAGGAATATCACGCCGGCAATCATCAGGTTGATGAGGTCCGCTGATCTCATATTCCTCAACACAGCAGAGTTCAGGCTTATGGCAGAAGAAAGGGGCGGCGCCTCGGATATGGTCATGGCCTGCAGGATATTTGAGCGCTACGGGCTGAAGTACACGATCCTTGTCGCGAAATTGAAAGCCGCTTTAAAGCTGTACTGCAGGCTCGATGATGGTATAGCTGAGATGTGTATTGAAAACCGCATTGTAAGTCCCGACCGGATAAACGATGCTACTGGGGCGGGAGACACATTCGAAGCCGGATTCCTCGCGGTGCTGCTGCTGAAGGGCATGGGCAAGCTGAAGGAAGCGGCGGAGCTTGGCAGCAGTTTTGCATATGCCAAGCTGACTTCATCCGGGGACGAAATCTATCCCGAGCTGGCAAACATCTATGAAGAAAATATCCGAAAATTCAAATAATTTTGGTTGCATTTAGAATCGACAGGAGTATAATAAGATAAAACCTTGAAAGCAGGTCGATATTATGGATGTCATTGCCAGCATATTGGGCTTCTTGCTTAAGATGCTTTTGTTCTTGACAGCATCACTATTCTTGCTGCTTCTCCTTATACTCATAATACCTTTTTCATACTCGTTCTCCGCGGTCCTCAAGGAGACGACTGTTCTCAAAATGGAGTTGAACTGGGCGGTGCTTCATGTGTCGATGTCGCTGGAGGACTGGTCGCCACGCATGAGGATAGCAATAATGGGAAGAACCATAAGGCTGGGAAAGGCGGAAAAGAAAATCCGGGAGAAGACCGGAAAAGGGAAAAGGAAAGGACGGTTCGGAAAGCCGGGAATCGCATTCTTCAGGGAAGCGGTTTCGTTTGTCAAGGAGGTCTTCGATGTTCTCAAGCCCAAGGAGATTTCGGCTCGCGGAGCTTACGGCCTTGATGATCCGGCAGATACCGCGGCGCTGTCTTCAGTGTTGCTTATGGCGGGCAGCTGTCTGCCAGGGGCGAATATTGAGGTCTGCCCTGTGTTCGATTCGGCGATGAGGGATGTGGAGATAAGGATAACAGGAAGGATATTTCTTATGCTGCTGGTCTGCATAATGATAAAATACCTTTTGAAGAAGGAAGTCAGAAGGGTGATATTCCATAAACGAATATATACCGAAACTCAAAATATGAATATATGAGGAGGAACCAATTATGGAAGTCGGAAATACAGTGAAGGAAAACCTGGACACATTGTTTCAGAAACTGGAGAAGTTCCTGCGAACAGAGACTGTGGTCGGACAGCCTATCGTCATAGGCGAAACCACGATCATACCTATTATAACAGTCTCTTTCGGGTGCGGCACGGGTGCAGGCGGAGGAACCGGAAGCGATTCCAAAAACGCTACAGGTTCGGGTTCCGGTGCAGGCTTGTGCACAGGCGCAAAGATAGCTCCCACGGCAGTGCTGGTAGTAAAGAACGGCGATGTTACAGTGCATCCTATCAAGGAGAGAGGCGGGCTGGAAAACCTTCTGGACAAAGTTCCTGATATCATGGAACAGATAAAGAAACAGGAAGAAAAAAAGGCTGAAGAAGTAAAACAGTAACAAGCAGAATGGCTGGAGCATATCAATACTGATGCTCCAGCCATTTGTTTTATGTGCGGTTATTTACTTATCTGATTTCTTATCCACATGTAGTTCAGTATATCCGTGTTTGAGACTATGCCGAGCAGGTTTTCCTGATCCATCACGAGCACTCGTCCCACTCCGTTTGCCGAAAGTCTTTTCATGGCCTCGGAAACTATGTCTTCAGGCGAAACCACCAGCTTGTCTGAGAGAGGTGTGGTTATGCTGCCCACAGAAGTCTGAGGCCTTGCTGCCGCATCAAGCTGCTTCACGCTTGCTGCGGATACGATGCCGATGATCCTGCCTTCCTGGCTTACAGGAAATACAGCGAATTTGTATTTCAGGAAATAGTTGTCCACCAGCTCCTGGACTGAAACGCTCCTGTCAATGGTCACAACCTTGCCTGTCATGAATTCACCAACCTTGATCTTGTCGAATATATCCGACAGAAGCATGGACTGGTAGCTTTCTCTGGACATCTGGTTGATGAACCAGCCTATAAAGACAAGCCATATGCCGTTTATGATTATATTGTTAAGCAGCATGAATATGCCGAATGCTATCAGGAAATATCCGAAAATCGACCCCATGGCTGAAGCGATTCTGGTGGATTTCTGAAGGCTGCCGCTGAAGCGCCAGATGATAGCTCTCAGCACTCTGCCCCCGTCCAGTGGAAAGGCTGGGAAAAGATTGAATATGGCCAGTGTAAGGTTTATGGTAGAGAGGTATTGAAGGGAAACGACTGCCGCCTGCGGTGCTCCGAAGGATCTCAGGGCTACCGACAGGAGAAAGAACAAGACGCACAGAAATATGCTCATGGCAGGGCCTGCAATGGCCATTTTGAGCTCTTTAACCGGCTCGTCCGGCTCCTGTTCTATCTGGGCAACGCCTCCGAAGATGAACAAAGTGATCCTCTTGACAGGCATGCCAAGTTTAATCGATACAAGGGAGTGTGACAGCTCGTGGAGCAGCACTGAAACGAAGAAAAGAAGGGCGATTGCTGAGCTGGACACCCATCTCGTTGTGGAATCAAACTCCGGATAATACACCGGGAAATAGCTGGCTGCAAGTGAATAGGTCACGAGCGCGAATATGATGAACCAGCTTGCATTGACCTCGATCAGTATTCCTTTAATCTTTCCGATTCTGAATGAGCCTTTCATCGAACGAATCCCTCCTTTTAACCTCAGAAAAACATATATCACTAAACATATTATATCTTATTCAAAACAGTTTACACAAGGTGCGAAATTAATGTATAATTTAGAAAAGTGCAAATATTGAAAAAACAAGGAGGCGGAAATATGGTTATAGTTAAGGAACTGCCGGACATAATAGACAACATAGGCACGTTTGATGAATATCTGAAGGATCCTAAAAAGCAGGAATTCGCTGTCAGCTTGATAAAGGAAGGATCGAGTTTCATAGCTGTGAAAAAGGAAAAGGGCTACATTTTTTATCCAAGCAGGTTTGTAGGCCATAAGAACAACAATTACGATGCCTTCATTAAATACAATTTATCAAGCGGGAGGGACACTATCGAGATCGTCAGCCAGATACTTAAGCATAAGCCAAACCAGATGAAAGACCTGGAAGCTGAATTCAAGGCTTTCTGCCTAAGGCTGGGATTTACTGCCCCGGAGACGGGAATAGCCGGTGCCGAACATCAATACTGGGTAATAGGCATCGCAGAATAGAAAATATCAGGAGGTAAAGGGATGCCAAATATGTTTTGTTTTCAATGTGAACAGACTGCAAGGGGTGTTGCCTGCGATGGTTTAGCAGGTGTATGCGGCAAGAAGGCAAGTACAGCAAACCTTCAGGACAAGCTTACCGGGGCCTTGGTAGGTTTGGCTATGGCCGCCAGATGCGCGGATCCTACACCTGAGACAGACAAGCTGATCATGGAGGGGCTCTTTATTGGTATTACCAATGTGAGCTTCGATGATGAAGCGATTACAAAGCAGATTGAGAAAACCCATGCTGCGACTAACGAGCTGGCCAAGGGCTGCGGCTGCGGTACTGAGTGCGTTAAGCCTGAGGATTACGATATGGGCAAGCTGTGGGGGGACGATCCCGACATAAGGTCTTTGAAAACCTTGATACTTCTTGGCCTCAGAGGTATGGGCGCATACGCATACCATGCGATGGTGCTCGGTTACACGGACAAGGAAGTTAATGAATTCTTCTACACCGGACTGCGCGCGCTTGGTGAGAGCGGAAATATCGACAAGCTCCTGCCTATGGTTCTTAAGACCGGAGAAGTCAACCTGAAATGCATGGCGCTGCTCGACAAAGCAAACACCGAAACCTACGGCACGCCTGTGCCTACAGTGGTGCCTCTGAAAATCGAAAAGGGTCCTTTCATTGTCATCACAGGCCACGACCTCTATGACCTGGAACAGCTGCTGAAACAGACAGAAGGCAAAGGGATAGATATCTACACCCACGGTGAAATGCTTCCGGCCCACTCTTATCCTAAGCTCAAGGCTTACAAGCACCTGAAGGGCAATTTCGGAACTGCATGGCAGAACCAGCAGAAGGAGTTTGACAACATTCCTGGAGCAATATTGTTCACCACAAACTGCCTTATGCCTGTAAGGCCTAGCTATGAGGACAGGGTATTCACCACAGAGGTTGTTGCATATCCTGGATTGGTGCACATAGGCGAAGACAAGGACTTCACTCCAGTAATAAACAAAGCGCTTGAACTGGGCGGATACAAAGAGGATCAGGAGAGGACGGGAATCAACGGGGGACATACAATGACAGTAGGCTTTGGAAGGGGAACGGTCCTTTCAGTGGCGGACAAGGTAATAGATGCCGTAAAGGCAGGAGCCATAAAGCATTTCTTCCTGGTTGGAGGCTGCGACGGCGCTAAACCTGGCAGAAATTACTACACTGAATTCGTCAAGCTTACTCCTCCGGATACTGTGATTTTGACTCTGGCCTGCGGCAAGTTCAGGTTCAACGACCTTGAAATCGGAGAAATCGGAGGACTCCCTAGGATAATGGACATGGGCCAGTGCAACGATGCATACAGTGCTATCATGGTGGCAGTTGCCCTTGCAGATGCTTTCAAGTGCGGTGTGAACGACCTTCCGCTGTCGCTGGTTCTGTCCTGGTACGAGCAGAAAGCTGTCGTAATACTGCTTACTCTGCTCCACCTTGGAATCAAGAACATTTACTTAGGGCCAACACTTCCGGCTTTCATATCGCCGAAGGTGCTTGACATCCTTGTGAAGGAATACAACGTAACACCTATATCCACACCGGCAGAGGATCTGAAAAAGATACTCGGATAGAAACAACTTGAAGGTTTATCTCAGGTTCTAAGACCTGAGGTAAACCTTCTGTTTCCAATCTGATATCTTATAGAATATCGCAGCCTGACGGAAACATGCTGAGCAAGAAAGGAGGGATTAATTTGTCAGCAAGCAACAAAGAAATCGTAAGAAGATTTTTGGAACAGTCACTTCAGGAAAAGCGGACTATTGAGGAGGTTTGCGCATCCGGCTTTACGGCTCATATTGGCGCGATGCCTGCCATGAACCTTGAGGCTTTCAAGGAATACCAGAACAATTATTACAGGAGCTTCGCAGAGAACTCGATAAAAATAGAGGAAATAATCCAGGAGGGCTCTATAGTTGCATTCCGGGGAACAGTTCATTCTGTGCATGCAGCAGAATTTATGGGCCTGCCAGCCAGCGGCAGGGAGATCGCCGTTCCGGTTGTAGGGATGGCCAGGCTGAAGGAAGGCAAGGTTTACGAGTGGTGGAACTCTCCGGACAGGTTGAGCTGGATGCAGCAGCTGGGCTTTGCCCTTCGCCAGGTTTAAAGGACGTATAGTCAAGGAGGCTTTGTCATGAAAAGATTGTTTTGTTTAGCGTCACTGCTCATGTGCTCGCTGCTCCTGGCTTCATGCAGCGGCACAGACGGAATATCAAGCGCTACCGAAAGCAGGTATCAGGAACTGGAAATCCGCGAATACAACGGAGTAAGGCTGGATCCTTCTATAGGGCCGCGTGACAATTCAATCAGCGGAGTTCAGCAAGTAAACATAGCTGCATACACCCTCAAGGTCTCAGGCCTTGTGAATAATCCTCTTTCACTAACTTATGATGATATCCTTGCCCTGCCAGCCTTTGAAAAACTGGTCACTCTGAACTGTGTAGAAGGCTGGGATGCCACTGTGCTCTGGAAAGGCGTCCTGCTGAAGGATATCATCGATATGGCATCAGCCGAAAGCGCTGCGAATACAGTTATTTTTCATTCAGCAGACGGATACACAACCTCTCTTCCTCTTCAGGATATCATAGACAAAAATATTATACTGGCATATTCTTCTAACGGCATAACCCTGCCTGCGGAAATGGGATATCCTTTCATAGTTGTTGCCGAAAACAAGCTGGGTTACAAATGGGCGAGATGGGTGAATGAAATCGAGCTTTCTGACAATCCGGATTACAAGGGGTATTGGGAGACAAGGGGTTTCGACAACGAAGCTGAAATAACTGAATAAAATACAGGAAGCTGCAAACATTCTTGCAGCTTCCTGTATTTTATGCTTCTAATCTTTTACTTCCTCTTCAAGTTCAATGAATCTTTCCTCGTTGTTGTAAAGTGTTTCTTCGATCCTGTTCAATCTTTCATGGATAGCATAGATATCCTCTTTGTTCGCGAAATTCATTTCCTCAAACAATGTCTTTATGTCTGTCTTTGTCAGCGGAACAAAATCGTTCTTGAGCGACTTTTTGAGATCCTCGGACAGTTCTTTCCCCTCATCAACGGTGAGCTTGCCCTTTTCAACCATTTCGTTTATGAAGCCGCCGGCTTTTTCATAGGTGAATGCCGCGGAACCGATGCCGGCAAGCAGCAATTTCTTTAACTGTTCCATCATATAAACACACCTCCGTCTGTTTTGTTATAAGTATTATTATACTACAGTATTCGGATACATTCTATCCGTATTGAGTGAATTATCGAAATATTTAAGCAAATAAGCTATTTTGATTTGCTCAGCAGCCTGTCCAGGTATACAGACTTCATCTGCTTGCTGGCCATGGCCTGCTTGAGAGGAGGAAGCCTGAGGATGACTGACAGGATGGCGGCCATTGCCCTGTGGTTAGAAAGAGCCCTTTTGTCAAAGATCAGTTCCTGAAGCATGCCCTTTTCTATTGCCTGAAGAACTATCCTGTGGGTGGTATTCACCGGTGTCAGGATTTCCACGTCCCTGCGCTTTAGAAATATGCTCTTACTGCAGCAGTTTCTAACGCAGACACCGCAGCCGAGGCAGATCTCTTCATTTACAACTGCCTTATTATCTTTTATTTCTATGGCGTCGATGGGGCAAACAGACGCGCATCTCCCGCAACCGGAACAGCTGCTTTCGGCGACTTGGGGAAGGAAGGCGGTTGTCTGTATAGGGTGAAGGGCCCCGAAGCTTTTTACCGCCAGCATGCCTTCGCAGCAGCAGCCGCAGCAGTTGCATAGGAAACTTGAATCCTGGCGCACGTTTTCACCGCACTGAACAAGATTGTGCTCGTTTGATTTGTGAAGGATCTCCAAAGCTTCGGAAGCTTCAATTGACCTTGCGTAGCCGTGCTTGTTCAGGGAGTATGCTGCCGTTCCGAAGGTAAGGCAGGTTTCCATCGGGGCATCGCAGTTTTTGCCAAGGTGCTCCATTTTATGCCTGCAGAAGCACATGCTGATGCTGACGAACTTCGCGTTTCGGATGATGTTGCTGGCCCTGTCGTAATCCAGGATCTCGACCTGGTTGTCCTTCGAGAGGACGCTTTCGTAGACGAAAACCTTGCCGAATCTGGTTTCAGTACCCAGAAAAAGGTCCTTGATGAAATCCTCCTCAACGTTCAGGTACTGGCAGTAAAGCTCTGAGAGGAGTTTCTGGTCTATGTCATTCCTCGTCCTCATCAGTGAGAATTCGAAAAAGCCTACCATAGGAGGAGGGAGGACGTATTTTTTCTGTCCTTCATAATCCATGTCGAGGAGTATTGCTTTTCCGGCAAGCTGGTCAAGCTGCGCCTCGGCCTTTGCCATGTCAAGGTTCCAGATCCTGCTGGCCGTCTTTATGCTGAACGGCCGTATCGGGAGCTGGGCTGCAAGCCGCGCCTCATTTTCAGTAAAGAGCAGGCTCAATATTTTGTATAATGTTTCGGAAGGGGGAGCTCCCTGGGGGAATCTGTTGATCCTTTCTTCCAGGCTCATGTATGCCTGCTTGTTAGAAATATGGGACAATATTTCCACCTCTTTTCATTTGCAACATAATCATTGAATATTCTGAAATATAATGATAGTATAACCGTAATGAGCATGATTTTCCAGTGCAAACAAAAAGGGAGGGTTCATAATGAAGCTTAAGGATCAGGTCGCTCTTGTGACAGGAGCAAGTTCAGGAATGGGACGCGAAATCGCATACCTTTTCGCAAAGGAGGGTGCCGTTGTCTACGCTGTTGCAAGAAGGGTAGAAAAGCTTAAGGAGCTGTCTGAAAGCACGTCGGGTTTCGAAGGCAGGATTGTTCCTGTTGGTGCTGATGTCTCAATAAAAGAAGATGCGGAAAGGATAGTTGATTTCGCATATGCCGACGCAGGGCGACTGGATATACTTGTGAACAATGCGGGAATCATGGACGACTTCAGCCCGGCAGGAGACGTTAAGGACGAGATGCTTGAAAAAGTATTCGCCACAAACACGTTTGCGCATTTCTACACAATCAGAAAAGCGGTCCCGATATTCCTGAAGGAAGGAAAAGGGAACATCGTGAACATAGCATCCATAAGCGGACTGCAGGGAACCAGGGCTGGGGCTGTCTATACAGCATCAAAGCATGCCGTGCTTGGGCTGACAAAAAACACCGGGTTCATGTATGCAAAAAATAACATCAGGTGCAACGCCATCTGCCCGGGCGGCGTTGAGACTGAAATCGGGACAGGGGAGTTCATGAAAGTGGTAAACAAGGAAGGAATGGAACACGTAATGGGCTGCATGGTCACAAACCCTAGGACCGGAAAGGCCGTCGAGATAGCTGCAGTGGCACTGTTCCTGGCTTCTGACGATTCGAGCCTGGTGAACGGTCAATACGTTGTTGCGGACAGCGGCTGGACAGCATATTGATATGAAAATGCAATGCCTTTGTTAGAATAATGGCATTATTTTGAAGAGCTTGACATCCTTTATCCTTTTATAGTAATGTAGTGTAGAAAATCGTTCTGAATATTAAGGAATTACTGGGTAAAGACCAGAAGGTGGAGGAAATCTGATGCATAACGTGAAGCAAACTATCGATAATTATACGGAAAAATACAGCAAAGTGTGCAAGAAGAAAGGTGTGATTGACAGCAGCCTTTATGATATGTATGGAGTGAAGAGAGGCCTCAGGGACAAGAGCGGCAAGGGAGTCGTTGCAGGAATCACGAACATTTCCCTGGTGCAGGCGGTCGAAGTGATAGACGGGGTGGATGTGCCCTGCGAAGGAAAGCTATTCTACAGGGGATACAATATAAATGACCTGGTTGACGGTTTCATAAACCATGAACGATTCGGCTTCGAGGAGATAACATACCTCCTCTTGTTTTCTGAACTCCCGACAAAAGAGGAGCTGGAGGAATTCAAAGGAATACTTGCGAGCTATGGCAGCCTTCCCAAAAACTTTGTCAGGGATGTAATAATGAAAGTCCCCAGCCGCGATATAATGAACTCGCTGACCAAGAGCGTGCTCACGATGGCTTCCTATGACAAGAGGGCTTCCGACTTGTCCATAGACAATGTGCTGGGACAGTGCCTTAAACTGATAGGTATCTTCCCTATGCTTTCGGTTTACGGGTACCATGCATACAGCCACTATGAATGCGGCGACAGTTTCTATATACACAGGCCGGATCCAAAGCTGTCCTTTGCCGAAAATGTTCTCAGGATGCTGAGACCGGACAAAAAATACACAGAGCTTGAGGCGAAGGTGCTTGATATCGCTCTCGTGCTTCACATGGAGCACGGCGGCGGAAACAATTCGACCTTTACCACAAGGGTGGTTACGTCGGCTGGTTCCGATACCTATTCTGTAATTGCAGCAGCGCTTTCATCCCTGAAAGGAGCAAAGCACGGCGGGGCTAACATAAAGGTCGTGGAAATGTTCAATGACATAAAGAAGCATGTAAGGGACATCAAGGACGAGGAAGAGGTCAAGGATTACCTTGACAAGATCCTGAGAAAGGAGGCTTTTGACCAGAGAGGCCTGATCTACGGCATGGGACATGCGGTCTATTCCGTTTCCGACCCCAGGGCGAAAGTTTTCAAGGGCTTCGTTGAGAAACTGTCTCTGGAAAAGAACAGGAATGAAGATTTTGAACTCTATTCGATGATAGAGAGAATTGCTCCTGACGTGATTTCGGGGGGCAGGAAGATGTACAAAGGGGTCAGCGCAAACGTCGACTTTTACAGCGGCTTCGTTTACAGCATGCTGGACATCCCTATGGAACTCTACACGCCGATCTTTGCCATGGCGAGGATAGTTGGCTGGAGTGCACATCGTCTCGAGGAGCTGATCAATGCTGAAAAAATAATGAGGCCTGCTTATAAGAGCATTGTGACTAAAAAAGATTATGTAGATATCGATGAAAGATAGATGAAACAGCCGGCATGGTCATTTTCTGACCGTGCCGGCTGTTTTGTATTGTAATAAAAGGTAAAAGTAGTATAATTAAAGTATATAAATGTTCAGAAAATTGCGGTAAACGGAGGGAGAATCATGGATAACGGGGAACTGAAAAAAGAAATAGAAGCAACTCCAGTATCTGCTGAGAAGGAGAAGAAGAAGGTATTCAGATTCAGGAAATACGTTCCATTTGCTGCGGGAGCTGTCATCCTCTTAGTCATAGCCGCCCTGCTGCTGCAGTACGGATTTTTCGGAATGGCTGGGCGGGAAAGTTCGTCGACTAATGACAACGGCGGCGCCGTTATGGATACGGGCAAAGGGGTATCCGAGGATTCCTCGTCCCAGCCGGCAGCAGACATAACAAGCCCGGATGCCGAGTTCGACATCTCGAAAATCATATACTCGGGCAACATAAGTCTTTACACGGATGACTACAAGGGCACTTTCGAAAAGGTCGGCGAATATGCAGCAAGCATAGGCGGCTTTGTGCAGAGCTCAGGTTCATCCTTTATAGACAAGACCAAGAACACAACTGTAAACTCAGGCTATATAACGATGAGAGTGCCGGCGGAAAAATTCCAGGAAGCCATGAAGGAAATTCAGAAGTACGGCACCACAGTAAACGCCAGCACAAACAGCGAAAATATATCACAGCAGTATCAGGACATCAAGGGGCAGCTGGACAACCTGAAGATACAGGAGCAGAGGCTCCAGGAGTATCTGACAAGAGCGGAAAATATTCAGGACCTGCTGGCTATAGAGACTGAACTGAACAGGGTAAAGACAGAAATAGATTACAGGACCACCATACTCAACAACTGGGACAAGGAGATTTCCTACTCGACAATCTATATTTCTATAACAGAGAAAATGCTGGCAACAAGCACTGTGAAATCGCCTTTCTCGGATATATTCCAGCAGATAAAGGAAGGCTTCATCGCCTCGATTAACCTGCTGCTGAACATCACAGCCTGGGTGATTGTCTTCATCGTAAAACTGATCCCGTTCGCAGCTATTGCGGGCGCAGGATACTTCTTCTACAGAAGGTTCTTGAGGAAGAAAAAACAGTAAAATCTGAAAGAAGGGCTGAAATATGAAAAGAGAAAGAAATATTCATATCGGACTTCTGCTTGCTTTTTTGGCGGTTTTCATATGGTCGGGCATCTTGCCCTATAACCGGCAGGCCTGGGTTTTGCTTTCATTGCCCGCTATTATCATTGTTTCCGTGCTTGCGCTTACCTACAGGAAATTCACTTTTTCAACAATGGTCTATGTAATTGTGTTATTTCATGTGGTGGTTCTGCTGGTGGGAGCCCACTATACCTATACCAAAAATCCGCTGTTTGATTTGCTGATGGAGGAGTTCAACCTGAAAAGGAACTACTATGACAGGGTAGGGCATTTCGCACAGGGCTTTGCACCAGCGTTCATAACGAAGGAACTGCTGATAAGGGGCGGATACATAAAAAGGGGAAAGATGATGTACTTGATCGTAATATCCATGTGTCTCGGCTTCAGCGGAGCCTACGAACTGATTGAATTTGCGACGGCAAAGGTTCTGGGTATGCCTGTTGAATACATTATGGGGATCCAGGGCGACTACTTCGACAGTGTATGGGATATGTTTTATGCACTTGTAGGCGCAAGCATCTCGGTTTTTGTTTTCGGGCCTCTGCATGACAGATGCATGGCGAAAAAAACAAACAAATATTAGGTTTGATTTTGTGAGAATATTCTGTATAATTAGATTAAGATCACAATGAAGCTGGAAATATTGAAAGGGGAGAACGACATGGATAGTGGTTATTATAGAGAAACGGTTGATAAAATAGATCAGATTGTGGGGTTCGAAGGCAACATACTGGAACTTTCAAAGGAGCTACAGAAGTTCGGAGTTGAGGATGTATATTATTTAGACAACTGGGGAGACATCATAAATGAAGGAAACTTTGTTGCGGATTTCGATGATCGGGGAGACATACACGCCGACGTATATTTTGATGTGGTGCATCATGCCGGCCACAATGAGCTGGTCAAGGAAACCATAATTGCGGTCACTGATGTCAGGATTGTGTAAAATAAGAACTTCTGCCTTCGATGAAAGGCAGAAGTTTTTTTACATTCAGTGTGGGTGCGTTAAACCGGCTAAGGGTTCTAGCGGCGTAGATTGCGAGAAATGTTAAAATTTTGCTTAACTTGTGGTAATATTGATATGTAAGGTGGAATCAGGGAGGGGATTAATGTATGCTTGGAGCTATAGCCGGTGACGTGATTGGCTCGATTTATGAGTGGGACAATGTTAAATCAAAGGAATTTGAACTGTTTTCATCAAAATCAAGATTTACTGATGATTCTGTGCTGACCATCGCTACCATGGATTCAGTTCTTCATGGGAATACTTTCGAGGAGAGCTACAAAAAGTGGTTCTGGAAATACCCTGGAGCGGGATTCAGCGGCAATTTCAAGAAATGGGCCATATCAAACGAGCCTTACTACGGTTTTTCCAACGGCTCTGCAATGAGGGTGAGTCCAGTAGGCTATTTCTGCGATTCGCTCGAGGAAGTCCTGCGAATGGCAGAGGACAGTTCGGCTGTGACCCATAACCACCCCGAGGGTATAAAGGGAGCAAAGGCGGTTGCTTCAGCAATTTACCTGGCGAAAAACGGAGCAACGAAAAAGGAGTTAAAGGATTACGTGGAGAAGACCTTCGGTTATGAGCTTGGCGAAAGCATAGACAGCATAAGGAAGTGGTACAGCTTTGATGTCTCCTGTCAGGGCAGCGTGCCGCAGGCTATTATCAGCTTCATGGATTCCGACAGCTATGAGGATGCCGTGAGAAATGCAATTTCGATAGGCGGGGACAGCGATACAATCGCGTGCATAACCGGAGGGCTGGCAGAGGCTTACTACAAGGAGATACCTGAATATATTACGGAAAGGGTCATGGGAATACTGCCGGATGAAATGAAAGAAGTGCTGCAGAGATTCTATGATGAGGTGTACAGCAGATGGATGAAACAATGAACGCAGAGCAGATATGGAGCGAGCTCTACAACAAGGAGCTCAACAGCAAAAAAAACATCCTTGAATATATCGAAATGGCGGGTGTTCTTAAAAAGCAGAACGCAAGCGAAAAACAGCTTGAGGAAACGTATAACTTCATTTACGGTAAAATCGACGCCATGAAGGAGATCATCAAGCCAAACACTGCGATGTATCTGAAGAACCGCCTCAAGGCGCAGCTCGGAAAGTATGTTGCTGAAAAGGATCCTATGCCTAAAGATGAATTCATCGAATTTTTCAAGCAGGCATATCCGGAGGATACCAGGAGAAAGGATTTCACCTGGGTGTTGATGGACATTAACAGCATATCCGAGGAGCAGGCCTGGACTACGCTGACTTATATAAACAGGGAGTGCCTGAATAACGGTCTCAGGCTTAGCAATCCCCAGAGGAAGGCCATCATCAAGGTCATCGAAAATACGGTGAAGAAAAACAATGTAAAGTACGTAAACAAAGTGAGAAGCCTCAAGCCTTTGACTGAGATATTGAATATCAGCATAGTTAAGGTTGGGAACAACTTCAGGGTGAGGGACAACAGGCTGCGCTGAAACAAACAAAAAAATTGACTTGGAAATGTCAGGATGATAACATTAGAATATCAAGAAAATTCAGAAAAAATAAAGATGGCTAAATAATTATAAGGGGGGAATTTTAATGTCTTCAAAATTATTGAAAAGGTGCGGAATAACGACTCTTGTTCTTTTTGTTTTCGCAGTAATGTCCGCAGTGCTTCCGGCACGCAGCTTTACGGTTTCGGGAGCAAGCTTCCAGCCGGGTTCCGGAGTGCTCGAGGCTGGACAGACAGTGGACGGAACTGTGGTTTTTTCAGGTGATGTCATCCGGGTTGACGGCACGGTGGAGGGCACGGCCTTTGCTTTCGGACAGAATGTAAAGGTAAACGGAACAATCAACGGAGACCTGATTGTTGCTGCCCAGGATATCGAGATCAACGGAACTGTAAACGGCAATATCTATTCTGCCGGCCAGAATCTGACGATAGGAACAAAGACGATCTGGGATGTATTCCTTGCCGGGCAGAACATAAAAATCACAAATGATGCTGTTATAGGAAGAGATCTTTTCGCTGGAGGCGCCTCAATTTCACAAAACGGAACAGTCCAGAGAAGGCTTTCAGCAGGCGGATCGGATATATCCCTGGGCGGAACGGTGGGTCAGGATGCGGTTCTCGACGCAGATACTATCAACATCCTGAGTGGCTCAAGCATCAACGGGAACTTCTACTACACCAGTCCGAACAAGGCCAATATCGCTTCCGGTTCAGCAATAGGAGGCAATACCGAATGGACATACAGGGAAACCGAACAGGCACAGCAGGCTACGTCGGCGGATTTATGGTGGAGCGTACTGCTCAGCATAGCCAGCGCATTGCTTATATGGCTTATCGTGAGGTTCTGGCGTCCTGAATTCTGGAACAAGAATTCCAAGGTTATTATCGAGAAACCGCTGAAAGCTTTAGGGACCGGAGCTCTGGCGCTGCTTGTTACCCCGATAATTGCAATTCTGCTGATGGTTACAGTAGTCGGGATACCTGTGGGAATAATTTTAGGCATCGCGTACGGCGTGGCGATCTATCTTTCGAAAATTGTTGTGGCAGCAGCCTTCGGTCTGTGGATGGGGAAACGATACAAATGGGCAACAATCCACAAAGGGGTATGGCCTGTTCTTATGGCGCTGATAGTTCTGGCTATCCTGACTAATCTCCCGTATGTTGCTTTCCTGGCGGGTCTCCTTGTAACCCTTGCAGGTCTGGGAGCCTTGGTGGCGGCAAATATCGGGTCAGAGAAACCAAAGGAAACAACTGCAATCCAGGAAACAATGAACTTAGACATTTAACGCAAAGAGCTGGCTCAGGCATAATCCCTCAGTCAGCTTGATTTATATTCATCCGGTTTAAGAGATGAAAATTTATAATCGGGAGGTATATCATGGCAGAGATTCATGTGGACGTAAGAGGAGAAACATGTCCGGTTCCGCTGGTTGAGATGAGGAAAGCTGTAAAAAAAGCGGCGCCGGGGGATGTTATCGAGATTGTAGGAACAAATGCCGCGTCTAAAAAAGAGATTCCCATGGCGGCTGAAGCACTGGAGTTAAAGGTCTTAAGCATTGACGAGAATGCAGAGTTCTGGACTATCAAAATCCTGAGATAAGGGAGGTGATCGTATGGCCGAGAAAACTACAATCATAGTCCACAGCGGGGATTTGGACAAGATGTACAGCGCGCTCATAGTTGCAAACGGATCCCTGGCAATGGGCATGGAGGTTTCGCTCTACTTTACATTCTGGGGGCTCCTCAGGCTAAAAAAGGGAGGTCTGGAAAAAGGTCCGCTGTCCAAAATGAACTTTCTGGGGCTGGGCAGAATGATGATAAAGAGCAGGATGAAGAAGAACAACGTGGCATCCCTTGAGAGGCTTATGTCAGACTTCAAGGAGCTTGGCGGGAAGATTATCGCCTGCGAGATGACCATGGAAATCATGGGAGTTAAGAAAAGCGACCTGATGGAAGAGCTTATCGATGAATACGGAGCTGTGGGGACATATATACAGGAAGCCAGGGAATCGACAATCACCCTGCTGATCTAAGGAGGAATATCATGCCGAAAAATTATTATATGGACAATGCAGCGGCGACCAGGCTTGACGAACAGGTCCTGGAGGCTATGAAACCATACTTTTTTGAAACATATTCCGTGGCCACCTCGGAATTCGGATATTCCCTAGGCATAGAGGCGAGGGAGGCGCTGGAAGAGGCAAGGAGCAGGATGGCTGATTTTCTTGGAGCCGGGCATGACGAATTCGTCTTTACATCGGGAAGCGCCGAGTCAAGCAATCTCGCGTTGAAAGGGGTCGCAAAAGCTTTGGGCGCAAAAAAGGGGAAGCATATTATCGTATCGAAAATAGAGGATTTCCCGGTCCTATACAGCGCCAGGACCCTTGCGAAGGAGGGCTTCAAGGTGGATTATCTGGACGTGGATGAGCATGGCTTTGTTGATACTGACATGCTCAGGTCTCTCATAGGCGATGAAACGATACTCGTATCCATACAGCATGGCAACCAGGAGATAGGGACGGTTCAGGACATTGAAAGCATAGGAGAAATCTGCAGGGAAAAGGGGACTCTGTTCCATACGGATGCAACACATACCTTCAGGAGGATTCCTCTGGATGTAAGGAGCATCAAGGCAGACCTCATAACGGTTTCTGCCCACACCATACACGGACCGAAAGGAATCGGCGGACTCTTTGTCCGCAAAGGTACGCCGCTTGCCAAGATTATGGACGGGGGGTTCCAGGAATTCGACCTGAGAGGAGGCATGGACAATATTCCGGGTGCAGTAGGTTTTGCGAAAGCAGCCGAGCTTGTGACAGAGCCCGAGAATGCAAGGCTCAAAGAGATGAGAGACAGAATAATCGAACTGGTTAAGAAAAAAATACCGGACGTGACCTTGAACGGCGATCATGCAAAAAGGCTGCCGCAGAATGCAAACATCACCTTTCATTACGTAGAAGGAGAATCGATAACGCTTCACATGGACATGTACGGGATATCCGTGAGCACCGGTTCGGCCTGCTTCAGCAGGTCCCTGGAAGCCAGCCACGTGATAGGGGCTATCGGGGGAGACCATGAAAGGGCCCACGGCTCGATAAGGTTCACACTGGGCAGGTACAATACTATGGATGAAGTCGAATATGTGGTTGAAAAGCTGCAAAGCATTGTGGAAAACCTGAGGAAAATCAGTCCTTTGGGAAAACAGGAATAGGAGGGATGCAAAATGCCATTTCCATACAACGATATAGTGCTTGAGCACTTCAAAAATCCGAGAAACATAGGGAAGCTGGATGATGCCGACGGCAAAGCCACAGAAGGAAGCCCTGCCTGCGGGGATATGGTCTCGCTATACCTGAAGGTGGATCCTGAAACCAAGGTTATAACCGATATCAAGTTCGAATCCTACGGTTGTGCTTCAAACATTGCAACCGGATCCATAATAACAGAGCTTGCTAAGGGCAAGACGATCGATGAAGCCAAGAAGATCACCTGGAAGGAGGCTTCGGAAGCCCTGGGAGGGCTTCCAAGCATTAAGGTGCACTGTTCGGTTCTCGCTGTTGAAGCCCTGAGGTCGGCCATTCAGAATTATGAAGAAAAACACGGGCTTGTAAAGGAGAAGGTTGCAACGACCGAGGAGATTGTAAGGAAGAGGCTTAAGAAAGTCATGAATCCGATAAAGGGGCTTGATATGGTTGCCTCCAACCTTGTAAAAGAGGTCGAGGTAAAGGACGGTGTAGTGCGTATAGCAATTGATCTCCCCGAAAACCATCAGTTTGCAAATGCGATAAAGGAAGAGGCGCTTGAGAAGATAGAGTCCCTGTGGGATGTTGAAAAGGTGATAGTTGAGTTTGCCGACTGAAGCGAATAACTCAAAAAGCCTCCTGTCAGCGGACTGTGAATCTGCTGGCAGGGGGCTTGAATTTTCAAACTGAAAAATGGCATGTAATTAGCAGGAAATCAAAATAATGGAAGAGGTGCTTTTATGGAGAAGGTTAGAGTGGCGGTTATTGCGGGCACTCCCGTTGATACGAAAATGGGGGTCGATTTTCTGTTGTCAAAAGGGCTTTTAGGCGCGGGCTACCCGGTGTCTTCTACCCCTGAAGAGCAGTCCGCTCTTCAGATACTGTCCCCTATGAAGCTTGAAGAGGAAGTCAGAAATATTCTGAGAAGGATAAAGAGACTGGGGATTGGAGCCGCAATGGTATACTGCAATTCGATGAGCGCCGCTGTGGACATGGAGAGGCTTGCTGCTGAAGAAAAAATCAATATAATCACACCGTTCACCGCATACCGGAAAATCGCGGCGCAATACAGCCTTGTTGGGCTGATGGCTGCAAACAACCAAAGCGCTGCCGGCATAGAAAAAGTGCTGCAGAATGCAAATCCGAAATGCGATGTATTTGGTCTCGGGGCCCTTCCGCTGGTTGTCGAGATAGAGAAGGGGACGGCTCCGGAAAAAATTATCGAAAAGTTTTCGCTGAAAAGCATCATGGAGTTTTTCAACGCTAATAAAGTGGAGGCAATAATTTTAGGCTGCACCCATTTTCCGTATTTCCATGAGGAGCTTGGAAAGCTCACGGATATACTGATCATAGACCCTGCTGAAATTATGTACGAAAGTATACTTGACGTGCTATAATCACAACAAGGAAACAAGACGGGAGGATTTATTATGGAAAAGAAAAAATTTTTCTTTTTTGATTATGACGGCACTCTCACCGTCGGACCCGGGGGGGATATCCCGGAATCGGCAAAAAAAACCATAGACCTGCTCTCGAAAAACGGACATTTTGTTGCGGTGGCTACAGGAAGGATACAGTGCGATGCACACGAGCTCTGCAACAAGATAGGGATTCACAACTTTGTGAGCGACGGAGGCAACGGGCTAACCATAAACGGGAAGCTGATTTACCTGGAATCGCTGGATATCCCGCTGGCAATTCAGCTGCTGGACGAACTGGAGCAGAAAAGGATCAGCTGGGCAGTGACCTGTGAAAATTCAAGGATACGCTATGCAAAGAACGAAAACTTTACCCGTGAAATAAAAGACACATATATGACGACCATAGTCAAGCCGGAGCTGGATTACAACAAGCTGGACCAGCTTTACAAGGTATTCATAAGCTGCAGTCCGGAAAAGCAGAACGAGTTAATAATGCTGGAACACCTTCCGTCGGTCAGATTCAATCCGAACTGTCTGTTCGTTGAGCCGGACGACAAGGCTGCAGGCATAGTCAAAATGATTCAGCATTTCAACGCATCCCAACAGGATGTCGTTGTTTTCGGGGACGGGATGAACGATCTTAAAATGTTCAGAGAAGAATGGACCTCCATAGCCATGGGAAATGCAAGGGATGCGCTTAAGGAAAAGGCTGACTTCGTCACGAAAAGCCACGTGGAGGACGGCATCGAATACGCATGCAGGCACTTCGGGTGGATATAACCTGATACATGGGCAAAGTTGCCGGAGTTGTGATGACTCCGGCAGCTTTGCTTTTAAAGTACCGATGTGTTATGATTAATCGTCTTGATACAAAGAAAAAAGATGAAAACGAAAGGTACGGTAAAATGGATTTTAAAGAACTGGGAATCAGTGAAGATATAATAAAGGTATTGAAGCAGACGGGGATAACGGAACCGACAGAGATTCAGGAAAAGAGCATAAGGCCGATCAGGGAAGGAAGGGATGTTATTGCGGAAGCCCAGACAGGCACAGGGAAGACTCTGGCGTTTCTTATCCCTGTCTTCGAAAACATATCTCCGAAAACAAATGAGGTTCAGGTGTTGATCGTGTCTCCGACAAGGGAGCTCGCCATTCAGATTACAGATGAAGCCATGAAGCTCAAGGAGGCCAGGGATATCAACATACTGGCAGCATATGGCGGAAAGGATATCGGGTCTCAGCTTAAGAAGCTGAAGGGCAATATCCATCTGGTAATAGCAACCCCGGGCAGGCTTTTGGACCACCTCGAAAGGAAGAGCATAGACCTCGGCAAGCTGAAGACCCTTGTGCTTGACGAGGCCGACCAGATGCTTCTCATGGGCTTCAAAAACGATGTTGAGGCAATCATCAAGGTAACAAACAAAAAAAGGCAGACGCTGTGTTTTTCTGCAACAATGAATTCGGACGTAAAGAAGCTGGCTTACAGGTACATGAAGGATCCGATGGTTGTTGAGGTGAAAAAAGAAGAGGTCACCCTTGAGAACATTGTGCAGCACGTTGTGGAGACAACGGACAGAAAAAAGCAGGATGCACTTTGCAGCGTGCTTGATCAGGATAACCCGTTTATGGCGATTATTTTCTGCAGGACAAAGAGAAGGGTGGACGACCTCGAGATGGCCCTCCACAGGCGCGGATACAACTGCCAGAAGCTCCACAGCGATATACTGCAGTCCAAACGGGAACGCATAATGAAAGCTTTCAGGAATGCAGACATCCAATACCTCATTGCAACGGATGTGGCAGCCAGAGGTCTCGATATCAGCGGAGTAGGTCATATATACAATTATGATATCCCTGAGAATGCGGAAGCGTACATCCACCGCATAGGCAGAACCGGCAGAGCGGGAGAGAAGGGCTACACCTGCCTGTTTGTGGATCCAAAGGACAAAAGAGTGCTTGAGGAGATAGAAAGTCAAATAAAACTCAGCATACCGAGGAGGGAGATTAACATATGAACGGTCAGAACAGAGAAAATGTTTACCCGGGAAGAGTAGTGGATATTGTCCTGAAAAAGGATCAGTCTACGGGCAAGCTGACAAGGGGAATTGTTAAAGACATACTTACAAATTCGAAATTTCATCCTAGAGGAATCAAGGTTAGGCTTCAGGACGGAAACATAGGCAGGGTTCAGGCGATCATAGAGTGATGCCGGAATCGTAAAACATTCTGCTTATTCGAGTCTGTAAAAATATTTTTTATGAAAACGTTATGATGGAAAAACGGCTTGTCTTATTGTGTTGACAGCCGTTTTTATTTATGGTATTTTATATATAGCGAGTGGGACATAAAATGTAAGTGTGGGACATAAAATGTCCATATGGGAGGTTTGTTTATGCAGGATATAATAAAGCTTCAAAAGAAGATAGTGCCGGAAATCACCGAACTCCTGGAAAAAAGATACTCAATCCTCAAGTCGATTTATTATAACCAGCCTGTCGGGAGAAGGACGATTTCTGAAGAACTGAACATCGGTGAAAGAATTGTAAGGGCTGAAGTCAACTTTTTGAAGGATCAAAGCCTCATTGAGATCAAGCCTGACGGGATGATCACTACCAAACAGGGGGAAGAGATACTTGAGAAACTGAAAAAATTCATCTTTGAGCTGAAAGGCCTGTCAGATGTTGAAAAGTACATAAAAGAAAAGGTCGGTTTGAAAGATGTGATCATTGTTCCGGGAGACATAGACAGCGATACAGTTGCCACAGCGGATCTCGGAAGGGCGGCTGCAGATTTTGTGAAAAGCATTCTGAAAAACGGAGATATCCTTGCACTGACAGGAGGAACCACCGTCAAGGGATTTGTAGATAACTTCCCAAGGGTGAGCGGTCTCAAGAATGTGGTTGTGGTTCCGGCAAGAGGCGGCGTAGGGAAGAGTGTCGAAACACAGGCAAACACACTTGCAGCCAAGCTGGCAGAGGACATAGGAGCAAGCTACAAACTGCTTCAGGTTCTGGATACACTGAGCAAAAAAGCAATGAATGCCATCGTCAAGGAAAAAGAGGTCAGGGAAGTGCTGGACATACTCCAGAAGACGGATATCCTGATTTACGGAATCGGTCTGACACACGCCATGGCTGAAAGAAGAGGGCTTTCAGAAGAGGAAATCCAGAGCCTGGCTGATATGGGAGCTGTAGGAGAGGCGTTCGGATACTATTTTGACAAGCACGGAAAGATAGTGCACTCAACAACAACGGTCGGCATAAAATATGAAGAAGTCAAAAAGATAAAAACACAGGTAGCGGTAGCCGGCGGAAGCCAAAAAGCAGAAGCTATCCTTTCAGTTATAAAGAACAACAATAAAACAGTGCTGGTCACAGACGAAGGCGCTGCAAAAGAAATGCTGAAGCTGCTGCAAAATGAATATAATATTGATGGAAATTAGGAGGAATTGGTATGACAAAAGTAGGCATTAACGGATTTGGAAGAATAGGAAGAGCGGTATTCAAGGCGATTTTCGATACATATGACGGCGAGCTCGAAGTCGTTGCTATAAATGATTTGACAAGCCCTGAAGTGCTGGCGCATCTGCTGAAGTACGATTCCCTCTACGGACGCTTCAATGGAACAGTGGAAGCAAAGGAAAATTCAATCGTAGTAAACGGAAAAGAAGTTAAGATTTTCGCTGAAAGAGATCCTAAGAACATACCTTGGGGAGAAATCGGCGCCGAAATAGTAGTTGAAAGCACAGGGATTTTCACAGATGCTGAGAAGGCAAAGGCACATATCGAAGGCGGAGCTAAGAAAGTAATAATATCAGCACCTGCGACTAACGAAGACATAACCATTGTAATGGGAGTCAACGAAGAAAAATATAATCCTTTGAAGCACAACATAATATCAAATGCTTCATGCACAACAAACTGCCTTGCACCGTTTGCAAAAGTGCTCGACAGGGAATTTGGAATAGTAAACGGACTCATGACTACGATTCATTCATATACAAACGACCAGAAGATATTGGACATGCCTCACAGGGATCTGAGAAGGGCAAGAGCAGCAGCGGAATCAATGATACCTACAACAACAGGGGCAGCAAAGGCGGTTGCGCTCGTACTTCCGCAGCTTAAAGGCAAGCTGAACGGAATGTCACTGAGGGTTCCAACTCCGACAGTGTCTTGCACTGACCTGGTTTGCGAGCTTTCAAGAAACGTAACAAAAGAGGAAATCAATGCAGCCCTGAAAAAAGCTTCAGAAGGCGAACTTAAGGGAATACTCGGCTACTGCGATGAACCTCTAGTATCAACGGACTTCAGGGGAGACGCAAGATCATCGATAATAGACTCGCTTTCAACAATGGTAATCGGACCAAGACTTGTAAAGGTGCTTTCATGGTATGACAACGAATTTGGATACTCACAGAGACTTGCAGATCTCACAAAATTCGTTGCAGACAGCCTGGATATAACAAAGGCAGACGACGAAGACACACAGCTGTCTGCCTAATACCCCTACCTGCAGAAACCAAATTTATTAAAGAGGTGTATATTTTATGGGAAACAGAGAACAGATGATGCATGTAGCAACCAACTGCTTCGGTTATGAAAATTATGGAAGTATGACGACATCATGTGCTGGAAGAACCTGCGCAAACTGCTCACAGTATGCAGAAGGAAATTGCCTGAAGGACCTATTCGAGGCTACCCTTATAACGATAGACTAAAAAGAGAAGATCATAAACAAACGATAATTGCTCCTGGGATATCCTTTCCCAGGGCATTATATTTAGAGGAGATAAAACCATGCAAAAAACGAAAATGGTATTTACTATAGGACCTGCAAGCCAGAGCGAGGAAGTAATATCCAAGCTTATAGAGGCTGGAATGAATGCTTCAAGGCACAATTTTTCTCATGGAACTCATGAAGAGCACAGGGATAGGATGAACCTGATAAAGGAAATTCGGGAGAAATTTCACAAGCATATCGCTATCATGCTCGATACAAAAGGACCGGAAATCCGAACAGGTGATTTCTGTGAGAAGCAGGTCGAGCTGAAGGAAGGTACAGATTTCACCGTATACTGCGGCGAGGCGGTTGTTGGCGATGTGAGCAAGTGTTCCATAACTTATGACGGCCTGTGCCGGGACGTTATAAGCGGCGACAGGATACTTATCGACGACGGGCTGGTTGAACTCCAGGTAAAGGGCGTTGAAGGAAACAGAATATATACAACTGTTAGGAACAGCGGTTTTGTAGGAAACCACAAGGGAGTAAACGTGCCAGGTGTGGCAGTTTCGCTGCCGGCAATGACAGAAAAGGACATAGCTGATCTGAAATTCGGATGCGAGATGGAAGTTGATATAGTTGCCGCATCCTTCATAAGAAAAGCGGCCGATGTACTTGCCATAAGGAAAGTCCTGGAGTCAAACGGTGGTGCGGATATCCAGATATTCTCTAAGATAGAGAACCGTGAGGGAGTAGAGAACATCGACGAGATAATTAAGTTCTCAGACGGCATAATGGTTGCAAGGGGAGACATGGGAGTGGAGATTCCCATAGAAGAGGTGCCTCTCGCACAGAAAATGATCATTGAGAAATGCAATAAGGCAGGGAAACCGGTTATAACTGCTACACAGATGCTCGATTCAATGATAAGGAATCCGAGACCCACCAGGGCTGAGGCTTCAGACGTAGCTAATGCAATATTTGACGGCACGGATGCTGTTATGCTGAGCGGAGAGTCCGCAAACGGCAAATACCCGGTGGAAGCAGCAATGACAATGGCAAGCATAGCCCAGGCCGCAGAAGCTCATATTGATTATGATGCTTTGCTTGCAGCAAAAAAAGGACATCACCAGCAGAACGTACCTAACGCAATTTGCCTTGCAGCATGCACAACTGCTGCAGAGCTCAATGCATCTGCAGTAATCACCGCAACACAGAGCGGCCATACAGCAAGGACCGTATCCATGTACAGACCTGCCTGCAGCGTAATAGCGGTTACACCTAGCAAAAAGGTGGCTAGAAGGCTTGCGCTTAACTGGGGCGTTGTCACTGTGCATGCCCCTGCGATGAAAAGCACCGATGAGCTTATCGAGAAATCCGTTGCCATCTCCCTCAATTCCGGCTTCATCAGCAAGGGCGACCTGGTTGTAATAGCTGCGGGTGTCCCGGTAGACCTTTCCGGATCGACTAACATGCTGAAGGTGCATGTTGCGGGCGACATCCTGGTTCAGGGAAGGGGAGCAGGTTCAAGGCCGGGATTCGGAAACGTCAAGATAATCAGAAATCCCGATGACGCGGCGAAGCTCATTGAGAGAGATGACATCCTTGTAATTGAACACCTTGATGGAAGGTATATCGCTGCCCTGGACAAGGCGGCGGGGGTAATCTCCGAGGAGGGCGGCCTGACTTCGCACCTGGCAATAGAATGCATAAGCAGGGAGATCCCTATTATCTGCGGTGCCGGCGGCGCTGCAGATATACTCAGGAACGGAACGTTCATAAGCATGGACGTAAGAAGAGGAATAGTCTATAACGGAAGAGCCAACATCACTTAAGAGCATGGCTGTCCGCAGATGCATTGACTGAAAATTCAGAAAAATATTGAAATTTGGTTGTTATTAGAATATAATTAGATATATAAAGAATACAGAAAGACATTACAGACAGAGCATGATGGCCCGGATTTCCCGCTGGACAGTTATTCTCGTAGAAATCCTGCAGTGTAACCGTCCTTTTGCGGACGGTTTTTTTATGTTTAAGGGGAGGTGTGCATATACTTATCAAAAATTCGGATGGAAACTAACTTGAAAAGAGGAGGGAGTTTGTATGAAAGCTGCTATAGACAGGGATGGCTGCATAGGCTGCGGACTGTGCGCATCAGTGTGCCCTGACGTTTTTGAAATGGCTGATGACGGGAAGGCAAGTGTAATTGGTGAAGAGATTCCTGGCGAATTCGAAGGGTGCGCTAATGATGCAAAGGATCAGTGTCCGGTTAGCGTAATAACCGTTGATTGACATAAACGTCAATTCCGAAGGTGTTTAGAAAATTTGAAAGGGAGTGCGGAGATGAAAGATTTGAATTTTGCAATAAAAATGGAGCAGGACGGCGAGAAATATTACAGGGACCAGGCAGAAAAAAATAAAAACAATGCACTCAACACAGTCTGCCTGATGCTTGCCGAAGACGAAAACAGGCATGCACAGATTCTGTTGAATAAAATGAATGGAATGCCTTTCGTATTGGCTCCAATGGATACTCTTGAAAAAGCTAAGAACGTTTTTGCGGGAATGGGAGACATGTCTGTTCCGCAAAAAGAAACTCTTAACCAATTTGATTTTTACAGGATTGCTGTGGATATAGAACAGAAGAGCATCGAGCTGTATACAGAGTACAAGCTTAAAGCTGAAAATGAGAAAGAAAAAGAATTGTTTGACTATCTCATTGAACAGGAAAAGCAGCACTTTGAAACGCTCGACGAGATCTCCAGAATGCTGAGGCAGTCAATGGAGACGCATGAGAGCGCTGAATTTGGAATAAGACCTGAGTTTTAACAATTTATCCCGGTTGCCCTTCATCAGGTTTGTGATTAGAGGGATTAACCGGGATTGTTTTTGTCGGCGATAGGCGGGGGGAGATATTGAATGCTAGTATTCGAAATGCCGGAGCTCGAAGAGATATATAGAGGGACCGGAGTGTCAAAGGGACTTGACAGAGGACTCCTGGTTTACGATAACGGAGCCCTTCTTGTGGAGGAAGGCATGGCCATAGGAGCCTGTGCATTCCAGGCAGGAGGCTATACATATTTCGCTTCCGTAAAAAGCATAGAACGCAAAGGTTCCTTTATCGAAGTGGAAAGTCAAATAGATACGAGACTTGAAATCAGCGTGCTCGGAATTAAATCAAAATTGGTGACCAAGACTCATGAGATGCTGGTGAAACATTTTTACATGAAGCAGGAAAATTGGCAGGAAAAGCTTCTGAAGAAAGGTGAAATTATAAGGAAAATTTTCGATGTGAATACATGCTTTGTCAAGGGTCCGTCTTTGGGAACAGTGAAAACAGTTTATGAAGTCGGGAACGGCATTGTCAAAACGGATTTAAGCTGCTGTGCCAAAATCGGCGGCAGATTTTTCGTGATGAACGAGCTCGGGGGGAGCAAATTTGATAAAAGCATCGTGAATGGTGAAGTTTTATTTGCTCCTTCCGGGTGGCAGAAAATTGAAACTGAGTGCGAATTATACAGCGACAGTCATTCCCTTGCGTTCACTGTGGCAGAGGACAGCGTGCCTGAAAACGTTAGGAGCAGCCTATACTGGGGAAGGGAATATATTGAGGACTTCTGCTCCTGGTCGGGCTTTGAGAGCGAAATAAAGTGCAGTACAGGCAAGTTTGAAAACTACAGGTATAAAGTTGTATTCAGGAGGGTCGCGAGATGAGTGCAAAAAGAGTAATGCTGGTGTATCCGTATTTCTATACGGGAATAAAGAAGGATCAGCTTTTTCCGCCTCTGGGAATAGCTCTGCTTTCAGCAATGCTGAAGAGAAACGGTGCAGAGGTGATGGTCCTGGACTGCACATTCCTGACTTTTGATGAAGCCCTGAGCAGGGCAGAGAGCTTCAAACCAGAAATCACAGGCGTTTATGTCATGACAACGCTTGCAAACAATGCTCTAAGGATAGTTGAAAAACTCAAAGACGTGAACCCCGAGAGCATATATGCTGCCGGAGGCCCTCTCCCTACACTGTATCCTGAAAGATTCAACCGTTATTTCGACTACGTGTTCAGGGGAGAGGCTGCAAAAAGCTTTCCGGATTTCTGCAGGGACTACCTAAACTCGTTCGACAGGGAGGGCTTTGTGGAAAAAATCGAAGCAGGACTTTATCCGGGTATGGATTCACCGGCAGAACATCTGACCAAGGAAGAAATAGACGCATGCCCCATACCTGACAGGAGCGGCTTCGACCATAGAAAATATCAGGAACTAAGCAGTGAATTTTCGGGCAAAAAAACAACTTCCATTATGATGACCTATGGATGCCCGTTCTCCTGTGATTTCTGTTCCAAGCCGGTATTCGGCAGCCAGGTCAGGTACAGGAGCCTGGACCGTGTTTTCGAGGAGATAATGGATATACTCTCCTATGGCTACGATTCATTGTGGATTGCCGACGATCTTTTCACGTACGATGAAAAATTCCTGAACGAGTTTTGCAGCAGGCTGATTTCAGAGGAACTGCAGATTACCTGGAGCTGCCTTTCAAGAGTTGACACTATCACCGAAGAAACGGCAAAGATTATGAAAAGAGCAGGCTGCTGCAAGGTATACCTGGGCATCGAGGCTGGAAATGACGAAGTGCTGAAGCTCATGAACAAGAAAATCGACCTGAAAAAGGTTGTGAAAGGTGTCGAGACGTTTAAAAGCAACGGGATAAAATGCGCAGGATTCTTCATAGTAGGTTATCCGGGTGAAACGGTGGAAACCATCGAGGAAACCTTTACCTTTGCACTGTCGCTTGGGCTTGATGAAATCTCATTTAATGTTCCTTATCCTCTTCCGGGCTCTAAGCTCTTTGAAAAGGTTTCTGCCGTGAGCGAGGACGACTGGAATTTCGAAAACGAGACAAGATTCCTTTATAAAAGCGAATTCGACGAGGAATGGATTAAGAAGAGGATAGAGGAAACGAAAGAGGAGTTCCTCAGGGCTCGCGGTGAATAAAACCGAGGGCCTTTTCCTGTTATTGTGCAAATAACACAATCTTAACACAGTTTCTTTATACTGTTGCGACATTTCCCTCCTATAATAAAGACTATAACAAGAATGAAGGAGGGAGCACCGTGGCAATAAAATCTTTCAAAAGATATGAAAAGAAATACATTCTGGACAGGCAGCAGTACGACAGACTTGTTCCGAGACTCCTTGAGCATATGAATCCCGATGAATACTGCAGTTCCGGCGGGACCTACAATATTTATAATATTTACTATGACACAGATAACAGTGATGTAATCAGGCATTCGGTCTCAAAGCCTTATTACAAGGAGAAGCTGAGGCTAAGGAGCTATAACGTTCCGGAAGGCCCGGAGGACAAGGTGTTCCTTGAGCTGAAAAAGAAGATAGACGGGATAGTGAACAAACGTAGGGCCGTGCTTACCCTTGCCGAGGCAGCGCAATTCCTGGAAGAAGGGGTGAAGCCCGTTTCTGAGGACTTCAAGACCAGGCAGGTCCTGAACGAGATAGAATATTATTTGAGCAAGAACCAAGTACATCCGGCTGTCTATATAGGCTACCAGAGAAAAGCTTTTTTTGGAAAGGAAAACAAGGATTTCAGGCTGACCTTCGATTCGAGAATCCTAACACGTCGTGAAGACCTGTTCCTTGAGTCCGGGTGCTTCGGAAAGGATATTCTTGAAGAAAACCATTTACTTATGGAGGTGAAAATACTCGGAGCAGTGCCTCTGTGGTTCGCAGAAATACTAACGGATCTGTCCATCTACAGCACGCATTTTTCAAAATACGGCCAGGAGTACATGGACCGGATATCAGCATCTCAAAATAATATTGCGGGGAGATCGAAACAGATATGTTAGAGAATTTACTGTCGACACCATTAACAGAAACCTTCACGCTTTCAGGCGTAGCATCAGTTACGGCAGCGTCAATCGTGCTTGGACTCATAATCAGTGTGGTCTATATGAAGACAAACCAAAACAAAGGGTACACGTCCGGTTTTGCCACAACTTTGATCATGCTGCCCCTGATAATTTGCATAATAATAATGCTGGTTGGCAACAATATAGCCAGAGCGTTTTCGTTGGCGGGCGCTTTTTCAATAATCCGTTTCAGGAGCGTTCCCGGCGAGCCGAGGGATATATCTTATGTGCTGTTCACACTTGCGATCGGCCTGGCATGCGGAATGGGATACATAGGTTACGGGGTTATATTTACGTTTATATTGTGCTGCCTGATGGTCATACTGGAGAAAACAAATTTTGCTAAACCAAGGGGTAAAAACATGCAGCTTAAAATAATGGTCCCTGAAGACCTGAATTACGACGACGCCTTCGATGAGATTTTCACTAAATACACTGCCTCGTCGAAACTTGAACACATAAAAAGCAAAGATTTCGGTGCTTTGTTCGAATTATGTTATATAATTAATCTTAAAGAGGATGTGAACAAAAAAGAATTCATCGACGAGCTGAGATGCAGAAACGGAAACCTAAATATAGTGCTCACCCTTTCCGTTTGCGAAGAGAAATCGTTCGGCTAATAAAGTATATGGAGGAAAACATGAATAAGAAAAAGATTATGGCATTAATCCTTTCCCTGTCCATCTGCCTGGGCGCAGCGGGATGCACCAGCAACAGCACAGACAGCAGCACGGATACGGGCACGGATACAGCAGGTGCGGGAATATTAACCAGCATAAACATAACGGCAGCCGAAAAAGAAACAATCGGCAAAGCAGGCACATCAATAACGCTTGGCGACAGCATTACCGTCACCGGATCAGGGGCTGAGGCGGACGGCGATACGGTGACGATAACAGCTGCAGGTACATACAGCGTTAAAGGCACGCTTGAAGACGGGCAGATTGTTGTAAATGCCGGAAACAGCGACGATGTTTATATCATACTGAACGGTGCGGATATAAGCAGCTCCGATAGCCCGGCAATCTATGTCGAGAATGCAGATAAAGCGGTGATATGGACAGCGGAGGGTACTGAAAATAATCTGTCGACCGCTGCAGCAGCTGATGCTGATGCGGACGCGGCCCTTTACAGCAAGGCTGACCTGATTGTAAGCGGAACGGGTACCCTGTCGGTGGAATCGGCAAACAGCAAAGGCGTTGTCGGCAGTGATGACCTCAGGATCCAGGGCGGCAGCCTGACAGTGACTTCGGCTGCAGACGGCATCAAAGGCAAGGATTCCGTTGAGATTACCGGTGGTGACATAACAGTAGAAGCAGCCGGCGACGGGATTGTGTCTGACAATGATACTGACGCCGGAAAGGGATATATTCTTATGGAAGGCGGAAAGATCAGCATCACCGCTGGCGAGGACGGACTCCAGGGCGAAGTGAATACACTTATTAAAGATGGAGACCTTACTATCAGCACGGGCGGGGGCAGCGCAAACAGCAGTGACAAAGCAAGCTGGGGGCAGTCACAGTCAACAACAGAGACAACCGTAAGTGCAAAGGCCATAAAGGCGGGGATGAACATTGTCATAGAGGGAGGGACCATAGATATCGACTCTTCCGATGACGCCCTCAATTCAGGCAATAATCTTGTAGTAAGCGGAGGGACCATGAACATTTCCTCCGGAGATGACGGGCTGCACGCTGACTCGACACTTACTATAAACAAAGGCACGGTGAAACTGGCAAAGGCATATGAAGGGATTGAAAGCCAGTCAATAACTGTGAATGGCGGAGACGTAGATATGACTACCAGCGACGACGGCTTTAACGTTTCGGGAGGAAGCGACTCATCTTCCACAAACGGACGTCCGGGACAAAACGGATTCGGCTCGGACAGCGGCGGAACCCTGACCATCAACGGCGGAGAAATAAATGTGAACTGTTCAGGGGACGGACTTGATTCCAACGGATCCATAAAGATGACAGCCGGAACGGTGACTGTTGATGGACCGACAAACGACGGCAACGGTGCAATAGACTACAACGGCACATTCGATATCACAGGAGGAATCCTTATTGCATCAGGAAGCTCCGGAATGGCTGAGGGACCGAGCGCAACCTCAACGCAGAATTCGGTGAAGATAACGCTCACATCCCAGTCAGCGGGGACGGCAATCAGCATAAAGGGCAGCAGCGGAAGCGAAATAGCATCATTTACTCCGTCAAAGCAGTACGCTTCAGTTGTGATCTCATCCCCTGACATTAAGAGCGGATCCACATACACAGTTTATGCAGGCGGGAATGAAGTGGGAAGCTTCACTGTTTCGGGAACGGTCTCGGAGGTTACCCAGTCCGGAGCAAGCTCCGGAACCACGGGGGGCAAGAAGCACCCGTAAAATATTATAAAGCATCCGGTATGATGAAAATCATGCCGGATTTTTTTGCGAAAAACCATTGATAAAACACATAGATAACACGAGACAAATCAATGGTTGGCAGTGTATTCAAACTATATTCCAGATGATATAATAAATCAAGTTGTTTTATATTTAACGAACATATCTAAATGAAGGAAGGGATATTCATGAGTGAAAACAATAACTGTGCGAACAAGCCTACCGGGAAAAGATGGCTGATACTCATACTTGTTTGCCTGGTTACTTTTGTAAATTACCTGGACAGAGCAAACCTGGCAGTGGCTGCTCCTACTATTTCATCGGAATTCGGGTTTGATGCTGTCAAGATGGGATTGATATTTTCTGCGATGGGCTGGTCCTATACCGCAATGCAGATCCCGAGCGGCTGGTTGATAGACCGTATTGGCCCAAGAAAAATTTACGCTATTGCCCTTGCCGGCTGGTCTTTATTCACAATATTCATCGGCATGAGCAAGAGTTTTGCCATCTTCATCTTAAACCGTATCGGGCTTGGATTTTTCGAATCACCCGCGTTCCCTACAAACAGCAGGATTGTTACAACCTGGTTCCCGTCCAAGGAGCGCGGTTTCGCTATCGGTTCGTATACAGGAGCGGAATACATAGGGCTGGCGCTTTGCACTCCTATACTGACCTGGCTGCTGGTAACCTTCAGCTGGAGAGCGATCTTCATAGCGACAGGTATCCTCGGCTTGATACTAACCATAGTATGGCTGATGTTCTATCATGATCCGGCTCACACTAAGGGCATAAACAAAGAGGAGCTGGACCATATCAAGGAAGGAGGCGGTCTCGGCGATACCATTGCCGAAGAGAGAAAGGTTCCCTGGAGCGAGATGAGGTACCTGTTCAAGGGAAGGCAGATGCTCGGGATGTATATCGGAGGCTTTGCCAATTCTGCTATACTGTTCTTCTTTATGACATGGTTCCCTTCATATCTTGTGAGCGAAAAGCACATGACCATATTGAAGGTAGGCTTTTACGGAGCAGTCCCTTATTTGGCTGCAATTGCAGGAGTCATGTTTGCGGGGAGATGGTCCGACTGGATGATAACAAAGGGCAAGGGGATAGGAGTTGCAAGGAAACTCCCCGTAATAACGGGTTTGCTTCTCTCCTCGTTCATCATAGGTGCAAACTACACCAATAATATCAATCTTGTAATAACATTCATGTGCATAGCCTTTTTCGGGCAGGGAATGGCGTCAACCGTATCCTGGGCGCTTCTCTCGGAGATAGTTCCAAAGCAGCTCGTAGGCTTGTCCGGAGGGACATTCAACTTCTTCAGCAATATGGGAGGGACATTGTCTCCTTTGATAGTGGGTTTCCTCATAGGCAGCACCGGATCCTACGCATCTGCCCTGGTTTTCGTTTCTGCAATGGGAATAATGGGTGCCTGCGCTTATATATTCATCATAGGAAAACCTCACAGAATAGTAATCCCGGAAAAAGATTTATAGGAAAAGATAATACAAAAGCAGTATAAGGCGGGAAACTTGTTTCCAGCCTTATACTGCTTTTGGGGAATAAAAAGCTGCACCTTCATCTGAGGAGGAGCAGGGAGATAAGGAAGAGTACCGCTGTTATAAAGATCACGGCAAGGATCAGTCCAAGCCTGCCTCGGATTTCGGCTGGCTCTGCCTCCTCCTTGATTTCCTTGTAGCCCATGTAATACTCGCCCTTTTCTGCAGCTTCAGGGCTATCGATCTCTGAAAGCCTTAAATTGATTTTGCTTTTTATCCTCTTCCTGAATACAAGGTAAATAATTGCAGGGAAAGTATAGATAAGGAAAGAGAAGAGCATATAAACCAACATCTGCGGATCATAGCTTACTGCAGAAATCACCATGAAAAGCCAGTAAATTATCCAGAAACCGCCTAAAAAATCAAGCACCTTGAAAATCATGCCCGAATAACTTTTGTAATCCATATTCATTCCCCCTTCATAGTTCAATAATACACTGCTCTGCCATTATTTTCAATCTATATATGGCGCAGAACAAATATTGACGAAATATTCGGAATATTATATCATGGTGATATAGGATAATACGTTTATAGGAGAATTGTTATGGTTATTAGAGCGGATATGATTCAGACGGTGGGCATAGCTGTTGCAATGTTCATGATGGGAAACCTGATTGTAAACAAAACAAAGTTCCTGAAAAAATACTGTATCCCGCCGGCGGTAGTGGGCGGGCTTGTATTCACTTTCGTGCACCTCATAGGAGTCCAGACGGGCTTATATTCCTTCGCCTTCGACCAGACCATGAAGAATTTCTTCATGATAGGATTTTTCTCAACAATAGGCTTTACCGCCAGCTTCAGGATCGTCAAGCAGGGCGGCACAGCCATCATCATACTTCTTCTTTCATCCGTTGTGATGCTTGTGGTACAGGATGTCTGGGGTGTCGGCATCTGCAGGGCATTCGGGCTCAATCCGCTTCTAGGGATGTGTGCCGGATCGATATCTCTGATGGGAGGCTCGGGCACATCGGCTGCTCTTGCCCCGATACTTGGGGCGAACGGCGCTGAGGGCGCTCTGATCGTTGCGATAGCGTCTGCAATATTCGGGCTTATAATTGCGGATCTGGTTGCAGGACCAGTCGCAAAATACCTCATAGACAAAAAAGGCCTTGTTCAGAAAGCGGAGGAGGCTGACAGGGAAGGGAAAGGCAACCAGGTGGATTACTCGAAATTCCAGGTTAAAGCCGATGAAACTATAAAAATCAGCGATTTCAGCAAAGGCTTCTTCTACATAATGATCGTCATGGCCTTGGGTACGGTAATCTCCATACTACTCAACAATGCAGGACTTGTTTTCCCGGCGTATATAGGCGCCATTTTCGCCGCAACGATTTTCAGAAACATATCCGACGTGAGGGATTCGGCTCTGCCTTTGAGCGGGATAAACGCTATAGGAAAAGTGTTTCTGAACATATTCCTTTCTATGACTATAATGTCCCTGGAAATATGGAAAATTTCAGGGATAGCGCTGCCGCTGATGGTAATACTCGCAGGCCAGGTTATTATATGCGCATTGTTCACCATATTCGTAGTGTTCAACCTTCTGGGCAAGGACTACGACAGCGCAGTCATGAGCGCAGGTTTCTTCGGATATGCCATAGGTGTTGTGCCGAATTCGGTGGTCAGCATGACGGCGGTGGTCGACAAATACGGAAGACCGTCGGCAAAGGCTTTCTTCACAGTGCCTATTGTCGGAGGGTTCCTAATAGACCTTTTCCTCAGCCTTATTGTGATAACGCATATGAACCTTATCCTGTCGGGAATTCTCTAGCATTAATTACATCCCGTAGCTGCCGGTCAGGGAATCCATGAACAAAGGTAAGTGTGGCGGAGCGAATGTGAATACGATATATGCCAGGAACAGGAGGGCGGTCATAAGGAATATGACGAAAACCCATATGGGGCTGAGCCTGGAATAGCGGTAGGCATGAAGTCCCCCGGTCTGCGCGAGTATCACGCCTATGAACAGGGAAGACACATCGAGCAGCAGGGAGTGGAGTCCGAGGGCTCCAGTGTGTATGTAAAAGAAGGAGATTATGAACAGCGGGCATACAAGTTCAGCCACGGCACCTGAAAAGAACCACCTCAATGCAGACATTCCCGGCCTTTTCCTGAGGACGATGAAGGATAAAATCCACCAGAGCAGCATCGGGACAAAAGCCAGCTTCTGGTGTTCCCAGACGCTTTCGTTGACAGGAGCGAATAATCCAACCGCAGCCATATTGCCGGACAATTCATAGAGAAAATGCATGACGCCGGCGGGAAGAGCGATTGCGGG
Organism: Bacillota bacterium; assembly: GCA_017861315.1. Classification (GTDB taxonomy): domain Bacteria; phylum Bacillota; class Clostridia; order Clostridiales; family Clostridiaceae; genus UBA699. Next base: position 101,954 of record JAGFXP010000001.1, read on the forward strand.
AATGCTCCAGAGGATCAGGCGGCTAAACGGGTCTTTTGTCTTTCCGGGCTTGGTTCTGAACATACTAACCACATCCTCGCATTATTATTTGTTATACAGATTATACCAGCCTGATGAAGCGTCAGTCAATCGCACCTTGGTGCATATAAGATATATGAACGGCAAAAGTTTAAAAATTGCGAAAAGTAGGAGGCTGTTATGGAAAACAAGGCGGTTGTCATAAGTGAAAGGATTGCAATAGGCATTAGCGCATGCTGCATGGGAAGTCCGGTAAGGTACAATGCAAAAGGCTTCGACCTTCTCAAAGGCCTGGGCAGGGAGAAGAGCGACTTCAAGTGGTGCCCTGTCTGCCCGGAGTGCATGGCAGGGCTGGGGGTGCCCAGAGATCCGATACACCTTTCCGGTGGAGACGGAGCAATGGTATGGTCAGGAGAGGCTGAAGTGAAAAACCGAAGGGGCGCAAGGGTGACGGAAGACGTTAAGGACGGTGCGGATGACTGCATGAGGGCTCTCAAGAGAGCTGGTGCGGTCGCTTTCGTATACATGGACGGAAGCCCGACCTGCGGTGTATACAGGACAACAATGAAGGACCTTAAGAGGGGGAATCCCCCCGGCATCTTCGGGGCGCTTCTCCTTGATAACGGCTTCTTCCTGATCCCGGCAGCGGACATTCAGAGTCCTATAAAATGGTGGGACTGGAGAAGGAGGCTGCTGGCATTTTACTGGTTAACAAACCTGCAGATGGAAAACAAAGATCAATTATACTCAGCCTGGCACAAACTGAAGTTCCTTTGCCAGGAGCTCGACGAGCCGTGGGCAAGGGAGGCGGGAAGGAAACTTGCAGCAATGGGCAAGGAAACGGACAGGGAATTCATCGAAGGATTCAGGAAGGATATCCTTGACCTGCTGAGGAGACCGTCGAATTTAAGAAGGATAAAAAACAGCCTGTGGAAGAACTACTCGTATTACAGAAAAGAAAAAGGGAAGAGCGTGGAAGGGATAAATTCCCCTGAATTCAAGAGGAATGTCACTGCTGTAGCAAAAGAGCTCTTGCTGATGGAGCGCACTTCTTTCGAGGACGAGCTTCTTTTCGGATCTTCCCCGGTAATATACAGGGAAAAAAGGCGTATTAAGGCAAATACAGGTGAAGAGGAACATAAGGGGGAGGAGGTAAAGGTATGAAAAAATGGAGATGCACTGTATGCGGATACATCCACGTAGGAGCTGAACCACCTGAAAAATGTCCTATGTGCGGAGCGCCAAAGGAGAAATTCGAGCTTCTGACCGACGATGCACCCGCATCTGACGGTTCCGGAAAACCAAAAGCCGTCAGTGAGGTCGTGTTCAACTACGATGCTGATGTGCTTGTCGTCGGAAGCGGAGCAGCTGCGTTGTCGGCCGACCATCACTGCAAGGAGCAAGGGCGCGACAGTGCTGATGTTTGAGAAGGGTGCTTCTGCAGGCGGGACAACCATACGTTCAGGCGGCGGCTTTTGGACTCCGAACAACAGGTTCCAGAGAGCTCTAGGAGTCAACGACGTGAAGGTAGATGCCCTACGCTACATGGCAAGGTATTCATTCCCTCAGCTCTACAATCCAAAGGATGCCAGACTTGGACTTCCTGAAAATGAGTATGCCCTGATGGAAGCATTCTATGAAAATTCATGCGCGGCGGTTGAGTATCTTGAAGAAATTGGAGCGGTGAACACCATTCAGGAGATAAACTGGACAGGAAAGCCGCAGGTGGACTATATGGACCACCTTCCTGAGAACAAAGGAGTAAGGGGACGAGTCCTATATTCAAAGAATCCGGAGGGCAAGTTGAGCTACGGCTTTGAGCTGGTTAGGCAGTTGGAGGAGTGGACAAAGGCTAACGGCGTAAAGATGCTTCTGAATCATGAGGTTACCAGAATACTGCAGAACGATAAAAAAGAAGTCATAGGACTTGAAGTGACCGTTGATGGCAAGGAAGTGAGGAATTTCAAAGCAAGGAAGGCTGTGATATTTGGCAGCGGAGGCTATTCCCATAATCCGGAACTTATGCTTCATTTCCAGAGGGGTCCGCATTACGGAGG
>JAGFXP010000002.1 GCA_017861315.1 Bacillota bacterium
TTGTTGAAGTCCTTGTCATTCCTGCTGGCAACAGGGTACATCGTCTTGTCGGGAAAAGTGAATGCATTCAGGAACGTGTTAAGAGATCCCTTAGCCAGTTCCACAAACGGCTCCTTCACAGGGAACTTTTTTGAGCCGCAGAGCACCGAATGCTCCAGAATGTGCGGAACACCGGTGCTGTCCTTTGGAGGAGTCCTGAAGCTGATGGAGAACACCTTGTTGTCATCCTTGTTCTTCAGGAACAGCAGCCTTGCTCCGGACTTCTCATGCTCGAAGATAAGCCCTTCCGAATCGACGTCCCTTATGGGCTGTTTCTCCACAACCCTGAATCCGCAGTATATCTCTCCGATACTAAATGGCATAATTATTTATCCTCCATATTTATGATGAAATTGGCCAGGATCAACACCCCGTAAAACAAGGCTTCCTCGCTGGCGCTAAAATTTGTGGAATGCAGCGCGTCGTTCCCCTCTGCGCCTTCCCTTATGCCAAGCCTGAAATGGACCGAGGGAACTTTTTCTGCAAAATACGCAAAATCCTCTGCTGTAAAGCTCTTCGTGAGAGGCAGGACATTGTCTTTGCCCAGAAGCTCCTCAGCCGCCTTAGTGAAGTTTTCCGTCAGCTCCTTGTCGTTTATCAGAGGAGGGTAACCGTCTCCGTAAGTCACCTGGGCCCTGCAGCCATACTTCATGGCGCTGGTCTCCGATCCGATCAGCATATCGCTCTTAATCTTTTTTCTCAGGTCTCTGTTGAAGGTCCTGACCGTGCCTCTCACCACCGCCTCGTCCGAGATGACATTCGAGGCTTCTCCCGCACTGATGGAAGTGAAGGTCACTACAAACTGGTCAAGCGGATTGTTTTCGATATGTAGCTTGTTGTTCATTGACTGTATGAAATCCATTGCCGGATATATCGGATTCTTGCATAGGTAAGGCATGGCTGCATGTCCACCCTTTCCGATAAACCTGATTATGAACGAGTCCACAGAGGCCATTGTGGGCCCTCCTGCAATCTCGATCTTCCCCACATCGACTCCCGGCCAGACGTGCAGCCCCAGTGCGCATATCACTTTAGGCTTCTCAAGGACGCCTTCCATTATCATCGGAAGGGCGCCGCCGCATTTGTCCTCTTCACCCGGCTGGAAAATGAGCTTCACGTTTTTTGTGCAGCCGATTTCCTTCAGCACCAGCGCAGTACCCAGCACAACAGCCATATGGAAATCGTGGCCGCAGGCATGCGACACTCCGTTGACCGGCAGGGCATCCATATCGCACCTTAACGCAATGCAGGTATCATCCTCATTAAGGACCCCTACAACTCCCGTGTTGAAAACCGTCTCATTCCTTATGCCGAGCTCATCCAGGAAGCCCCTTACAATTTTATTTGTGTTGTACTCTTCGAAAGACAACTCCGCATTATCGTGCAGCACCTGCCTGTAATTTTTAATCTCTGCAAATTTGCTTCTTACAACATCTCTCAAATCCATTTTCAGCCCACCTTCCCGACAGCAACATAAACCCTATCACGCTGCTGCCGCAGAGATAGGGTTTATGTTGAGTTCATTTATATTTATTTTAGCTTATTTAAGTTTTATTATCAACTGTCCAGTCTTAACCTGGCTGCCTTCCTTGACGGCTACTTTTTCAACTACGCCGTCTGCGCTTGCAACAATATTCGTCTCCATCTTCATGGCTTCAATTACCGCAAGGCTCTGCCCTTCCTTTACTGACTCCCCTTCTTTAACAAGGACTTTCAGCACGGTTCCAGGGATGCTGGCTCCGATTTCGAGCTTGTCGTCAGAATCTGCCATAAGGACCTCAGCTTCGTATGACTCAAGCCTTTCGCTGCTTATCTTGTCCTTAACCTTGACCTCTCTTCTGTTTCCGTTTATCTCGAATATGACACTTCTGTTGCCCTGCTTATCAAGCTTTCCGATTTCCAGCAGCTGAACTATAAGAGTTTTTCCTTCAGCTATTTCAACCTCGGAGGTCTCGCCTTCAAACAGGCCGTGGAAGAAGACGTCGCTTCCCATGTAGCTCAAATCGCCGTATTCCTGTTTGTATTTCAGGTATGCATCGAACACTTCCGGATACAGAGCTGAACTCAATGCGTCCTTGTCTGTAGCTTTCATCTTGAACTTCTTGTTCAATTCCTCTTTTATCTTGTCAAAATCTTCAGGAGGAAGCAGTTCGCCCGGTCTGCAGGTTATAGGCTCTTCACCTTTAAGCACAAGCTCCTGGAGTTTCTTGTTGAAACCGCCCTGCGGCTGTCCCATCATCCCTTTGTAGAAAGAAACAACCGAATCAGGGAACGCCATGTTCTTGGCTTTTTCGTATATATTTTCAGGAGTAAGGTCGCTCTGAACCATGAATATGGCCATGTCGCCCACCATCTTTGATGAAGGTGTAACCTTTATGATGTCTCCTGACATCTCGTTAACTTTTTTGTACATCTCTTTTATGTCGTCAAACCTGTGGCCAAGCCCGAAGCTTTCAACCTGCGGTTTCAGGTTTGAATACTGCCCTCCCGGAATCTCGTACTTGTAGATTTCGGCGCTTCCTGATTTCAGCCCTGATTCGTTAGGGAAATAGACAGGTCTTACGGCTTCCCAGTAGTCTGAAAGCTTCTGGAGATCATCCAGTTCCATTTCCGTGTCTCTGTCTGTGTTCTTGAGCGCTGCAACCACCGAGTTCAGTGCCGGCTGGCTTGTGAGCCCTGACATGCTGTTGAACGCAGTATCCGCTATGTCTACCCCTGCCTGGGCAGCCATGAGAACAGTCGCAACTCCGTTTCCTGTTGTGTCGTGTGTATGCAGGTGTATAGGAATTGAAATCTCATTCTTAAGGGCTTTTATCAGCTTAACCGCCGCATAAGGCTTGAGCAGTCCGGACATGTCCTTTATGCCGAGTATATGCGCTCCGGTCTTTTCAACTTCCTTAGCGAATTTAACGTAGTAGTCAAGCGAGTATTTGTCCCTTGATTCATCGAGGATATCTCCTGTGTAGCACATGCAAGCTTCTGCAACTTTTCCCTGGTTCAGAGTCTCGTCGATTGCTATCTCCATGCCCTTCAGCCAGTTCAGGGAGTCGAATATCCTGAATACGTCTATTCCGCTCTTTGATGCCTGCTTTATGAATTCCCTTATCACATTGTCAGGGTAGTTTTTGTATCCGACGGCATTTGCACCTCTGAAGAGCATCTGGAACAGGACGTTAGGCATCCTTTTCCTGAGCTCCTCAACTCTTGTCCACGGATCCTCCTTAAGGAATCTGTAGGCAGTATCGAATGTCGCTCCTCCCCACATTTCCACCGAGAAGAGGTCCTTTGCAAGAACCGACTGCTCTTTTGCTATCTTAATCATGTCCCTTGTTCTTACCCTTGTAGCGATGAGCGACTGCTGTGCATCTCTCATCGTTGTGTCTGTAAGGAGCAGCTTGTTCTGGGATTTTATCCACTCAACAAGCCCTTCAGGACCGCCTTCATCGAGAATCTGCTTTGTTCCTCTGAGCTCGCCTTCGAAGGAAATTTTAGGAACCGGCGGAACGTCGAAGTCCATCTTGTCGCCGCGAGTCTCGTTTACAACCTTTTCCCCGATATATTTGAGGACTCTGAGTTCCTCATCTGCTCTTGGTGATATGTCGAAAAGGTCAGGGTGTCCCGCGATGAAGTTTGTGTCGCAAGTACCGTTGTGGAACTGCTCGTGATTGAGGACGTTGATGAGGAAGTCCACGTTTGTCTTAACGCCTGAAACCATCAGCTCCCTTAAGGAACGAAGAGATTTTCTTGTAGCGTCCTCGAACGTTCTCGACCATGCTGTAGTTTTTACAAGAAGGCTGTCGTAATAAGGGCTGATGACTGCTCCCGAGAAGCCGTTGCCTCCGTCAAGCCTTATTCCGAAACCCGATCCTGTTCTGTAGACATCAATCTTTCCAGTATCAGGAGCGAAGTTGTTTGAAGGATCCTCGGTTGTGACCCTGCACTGTATTGCGTATCCGTTGACCTTGATGCTGTCCTGTGAAGGTATGCCCACTTCGTTTGAATCGAGCTCGTAGCCTTCAGCGACAAGTATCTGGCTCTGAACAATGTCAATGCCTGTAACCATTTCAGTTACGGTGTGCTCAACCTGTATTCTTGGATTCATCTCTATGAAGAAGTGGTTTCCATCCTTGTCGACAAGGAACTCGAGAGTTCCTGCGCTTCTGTAGTTTACAGCCTTAGCAAGCTTGATTGCGTCCGCGCATATCTCATCTCTCTTTTCCTGCGGAAGGGCTATGGCCGGCGTGAATTCAATTACCTTCTGGTGCCTTCTCTGTATTGAACAGTCTCTCTCAAAGAGGTGCACTATGTTGCCGTACTTGTCTCCAACCACCTGAACTTCTATATGCTTTGGTTTTTCGAGATATTTCTCGATAAATATGTCATCTATTCCGAATGCTTTTTTAGCTTCATTCTTTGCACTTTTATAGGAAGATATTAGTTCAGATTCTGATCTTACTATTCTCATTCCTCTTCCGCCGCCGCCGAAAGCTGCCTTGAGCATTACCGGATATCCGCAGAAGTTTGCGAACTCCATAGCTTCCTCTTCGCTCTGGATCGGTCTCTCTACACCAGGGATTGTAGGAACGCCTGCAGCTTTAGCAACTATCTTTGAGCTGATCTTGTCTCCCATGCTTTCCATCATTTCAGCTGTTGGGCCTATGAACTCAATTCCCGCCTCTTCGCACTTTCTTGCGAACTCTGGATTTTCTGCAAGGAATCCATAACCCGGATGTATGGCATCGACACCTTTTTTAAGCGCCAGATGGATGATCTCGTCTATATTGAGGTATGCGTCTACAGGCCCTCTGTTTTTTCCAATCAAATAAGCCTCGTCAGCTTTTGTCCTGAATAATGAACGTTTATCTTCATCAGAATATACTGCTACTGTTCTGATTCCGAGTTCATGGCATGCTCTGAATATTCTTATAGCTATTTCACCACGGTTAGCTACAAGTACCCTTTTAAATTTTTTTACCAAATGGCTCATCTCCCTCTCAAAGATATTTCTGTATATTTATAGATTTTATGCATAAATATAAGAATTAAGATTTAACATCTTTATTATATATAAATATCAAAAATAATGCAATTGAATTTTTTTAATATTTATTCCTGCATTTTTATATTTCGAGCAATCTACTTTTCTACAATAAACCCTGCATGAAATACTTTCAGCCAAAACAGAAATGCAATTTTGCTATCATCAATAATTCTTATGAGCACGAACCCTTGGAAATCGTTCATTCCCGGCTTTTCTGCATACAAGCATTATCTCTGTCCCAATTTCAGGTTAGGCACAGCATTCAGGTCCAGGGCGGCCGTCCTGCCTTTCAGAAATTCAAAGTAAGCCGCGCTGCCTATCATCGCAGCATTGTCCGTGCAGAGGATCATATCGGGGAAGAGTATGTCTACCCCGTTCCTCATTCCCTCATCCTTCAATTTGGCCCTGAGGCATGAATTCGAAGCTACGCCTCCGGCCACAGCCATCTTTTTTGCGCCCCTGAGCTTGCACGCTCTCATGGAGTTGTCGGCAAGGAAATCCACCACTGCCTTCTGGAAGGAGGCGGCAACGTCTGCCCTGTTGACTTCGATCCCCTTCATTTCCATTTGGTTGAGGTAGTTCAGAACAGCCGATTTCAACCCGCTGAAGGAGAAGTCCAGCGTTTCAGGATCATGGAAATTGGCCCTCGGGAATTTTATCGCATCCGGATTCCCTTCTTTGGATAGCCTGTCAATCTTAGGCCCCCCCGGATACCCAAGCCCTATCGCCCTGGCCACCTTGTCGTAAGCCTCTCCTGCGGCGTCATCCCTTGTCTGCCCCATTATTTCAAAATCGCCGTAATCCTTCATATATACAATATAAGTATGTCCTCCCGATACTATAAGACAAACAAAAGGAGGCTCCAGGTCTTCATACTGGATGAAGTTTGAGCTTATATGTCCTTCTATGTGATTGACGCCTATCAGCGGTTTTTTTATGGCATAGGCCAGCCCTTTGGCATACTGCAGTCCTACCAGAAGAGCGCCGACAAGCCCCGGTCCGTAAGTGACGGCCACCGCATCAATATCTTCAAGCGTGCACTTCGCCTCTGAAAGAGCCTCCTCAACCACTGCGCTGATGACTTCAACATGAGCCCTCGATGCGACTTCGGGAACTACTCCTCCGAACTTCTTGTGTATATCAATCTGCGATGCTATTATATTCGAAAGCACCTTTCTTCCGTTCTGCACAACAGCAGCGGAAGTCTCGTCGCAGCTGCTTTCTATAGCAAGTATATTCATTGTTTCCTTCATTAAATAAAACCTCACATTTTCTTAGAGTCTAAATTTCATTATACTTAATATAGATATAATATTCAACAGATTGTGAAATGCTCTGTAATTCGCCACGTTTTTGGTTTATATTATATAGTAGCAAATATATTTTAGGAGTAATCAAGCCATGAGACCTTATGCAAAAATCGTAGTATCGGGATCACCGATAACAAAGTCAAACTTCAAGCTTTCAAATATACATGGCAGGGCGATCCTCCCGATGAATTCCGGGAAATACCATGACAGGTACGCTCTTTACGAGGAGGAGATCGCATATAATGCAAGGCTTCAGAATCCCGGAGTTACATTGAGCGAATCCCTGATAGCTGTGCTGAAGGTGTTCTACAAAAGCAGCAAACGCCACCCGGACACAAACAATATAACCAAAAGCATTTTTGACGGTGTAGAGAAAAGCGGGCTCATAATCAATGACGCCCAGATCAGAAGACTTGTGATAGAAGAGTTCTACGACAAGGAAAACCCGCGTTTTGAGCTGGAGCTATTCGGGGAGAGCATTTTCTCCTTGTCATACGAAATAGAGGAGAACGCTGAGGCGTGTGATCCCCTCAACTATTCCCCTCCGTCAAACAAGAAAAAACCGGCCCGGCATATTGATGATTTAGAAAGCGATGGTTCAGTCTGCGACATATGCCGAAAACCCGTGTCTGAAAAAAACTCCGTAACGGCAGACAGGGGGAGCAAGGTTATCTGCAGGGACTGCCTCAAGACCCTTTTCTGATCTACTCCCCAGTCAACCGGGCGGCGGCAATTCCGGCATTGCGGGCCTCTTCGGCTATGCTGTCCATACCTTCATGAATGTGGTTCGCATTTCCGCATACAAAAATCCCTTCAACATCTGTGGAAATGCCGCCCGCCATGGCTATGCCAGCCTCTTTAAGCAGCGTTGTATCCGGTATGAGGTCGACAGCAAGCAGTATTGTGTCGCATTCTATCGTCTTTTCTGTTCCCTCGATTCTTTTTCCCTCTGAATCGACTTCCGCTATCGTTATGCTTTCTACCCTCTCATCTCCATGAACCTTTGTCAGTTTATGCATCAGGAGCATTGGAATATCGAAATCCTCAACGCATTCCCTTACGTAGTCTTCTTTGCCTTTCGGCTCAGCACCAGGCTCTATGACCGCCATGACTTTCGCGCCTTCGACGAACATGGTTCTCGCCATCATAAGCCCAAGATTCCCGGAACCGATTATAACCGCCTGCTTTCCCGGAAGGAAGCCTTCAGTGTTCACTATCCGCTGGGCAGTTCCCGCAGTGTATATCCCCGCAGTCTTGCTTCCCAGTATGTCGACAGCCTCTTTTGTGTTCTCCATGCAGCCGGCCGCAAATATTATCGATTTCCCCTTGATTTCAAAGATCCCATCCTCAGAATTCACCGCTGTGATCACCATGTCTTTTCTTATTTCCAAAGCCATGGTGTTCAGTTTATATTCGATTTCGAGCGCTATGGCCTTGTCTGCGAATCTCTGCGCCAGCTCGGGACCGGTAAGGTCTTCATTGAACAGCGACCTTCCGAAACCGCTGTGGATGCACTGGTTAATCATGCCGCCCAGCTCGGAGTCCTTCTCCAATATTACGACCTTTTCAACTCCGCTCTTCTTTGCAGCTATCGCAGAAGAAATCCCCGAAACCCCTCCGCCAATTACAACCAAATCATAAAACAGCATTATATAAAACCCTCCGTTTAAGCATAAGTATAATTTACAAGAACTTTTCGAACCTGTCTGCGCTCACCTTGCAGATTGGGCAGATTTCTGGCGGATTCTCCCTGGCGCACAGATATCCGCATACCCTGCATCTCCACACCGGGAGCCTCCCCTTGCCTTCGGACCCCCTTCTCTCCGGGATCGCTTTTGCGTTTTCCTCGCCCGCGGCTATCCTCCTGCTGACGTAGAGCGCACAGTAGCAGGCTCCAAATTCAGTAATGTCCGCATCCCTGTAGTCGCATGGGCAAATTATGTCAAGATCCTTCAGCCTCTCGCCCGATGTTAGCCTGCAGGGGCAGAGCATATATCCGTACCTCTCCTGATTGACAAGGAGCCCTTCTGCCAGGTCCTTGCAGAATTCAGCATCCGGATTAAGGAAGTACCCGCTTTCCTCGGCCTGCTTTTTTATCTTTTCATAAAGCGAATTTATCCTGCTCTGCTCCATCACTTCAAGCCCTCCAGGATTTCTTCCTCCTTGAACCCTGCAACGCAGCTGCCGTTTATCACTATGGTAGGAAATGATACTTTGGGGTTCCATTTCGCAACCTCATCCAGCACCCTTTTCTTTTCTTCACCTTCCAGAAGGTCTACGAAAATGTAATCATATGCTATCCCTTTCGCTTCAAAGAAGCTCTTTGCCTTTTTGCACCAAACGCAGGTGCTGAGCCCGTAAACGAGTATGTCTCCCTTATCCGTTCCATCAACATGGATTCTTTCAGCCATAACAAACATCTCCTCAAGATTAGATTATCATACGCTTTAATTATAATACTTAGCGGGATGCATTACAACAATCGAGACAGAAAGCCCTCTTGCTTCTGGCGACGGATAGAACATAAGTACCCAGGGTCTCAGCTTGACGTTTTGGATCGAAAAAACCTTGTCAATGATTATTTTTAACATACTTCAACAATTCAGAATATTAAATTTTTCAGGGTTGACAAGCCTGTTTTTTGCGGATATGATATTAATCAATATATTCAGAAGCACTGACAGGGTAAAGTACGTTGTGTTTTTTCGTTTTCAGAGAGTCGGGTTGGGTGTGAGCCGATGACGAATTCATAACCGAAGTTCCCCCTTGAGCTTGCATATTGAACGAACAGTAGGTATGCACGGTTTCCTCCGTTAAAGGGATACGGATAATTGTTGTCCTGAGCGGCTGAAAAGCAATTTGAGTGGTACCGCGGGTTTCCCGTCTCTTGTGAGACGGAAACCCTTTTTTGTTGTTAAAAATTTCTATGTACAGGAGAGTGAATTTAATGATTTGGAATGAAACTATGGAATGTATGAGCAGGGAACAGATGCGCGAATTGCAGAGCGGGCGCCTCAAGGATGTGGTCAGCAGGGTTTACCACAACGTGCCTTTTTATAGAAAAAAGATGCAGGAGATAGGCATCGAGCCGGGCGACATCAGCTCGATAGACGACCTGGCGAAGCTTCCCTTCACGACAAAGCAGGATCTGAGGGATAATTACCCTTTCGGACTTTTCGCAACGCCTAAAAGCGAAGTGGTAAGGGTACATGCATCCTCCGGAACTACGGGAAAGCCGACGGTCGTCGCCTACACCAGAAAGGATATCAGCACCTTCTCGGAGGTCGTTGCCCGGGCTCTCAGCTGCTCAGGCGTAACACGCGACGATATAATCCAGATAGCCTTTGGATACGGCCTTTTCACCGGAGGCCTGGGTATCCACTACGGAGCGGAAAAGGCAGGGGCGGCAGTTGTGCCGATTTCCGGCGGAAACACAGAAAAGCAGCTCTCGCTTCTTCAGGATTTCGGCTGCACCGTGCTCGCCTGCACGCCTTCCTATGCCGCTTATCTGGCTGATGCCATGGAGATGGCAGGGATAGATCCCAGGAAACTCCCTCTGAAAATCGGCATATTCGGCGCAGAACCATGGAGCCAGGAGATGCGCGCAAAGATAGAAGCAGGGCTGGACATCAAAGCCTTCGACATATACGGCCTGAGCGAGATTATGGGCCCCGGCGTGGCCAACAGCTGCAGCTGCCAGAACGGACTTCATATTGCCGAGGACCATTTCGTCCCGGAAATACTCGACCCAAAGACTCTGCAGCAGTTGCCAGAAGGCTCAACAGGCGAGCTGGTCTTCACAACCCTGACTAAGGAGGCGATGCCTCTTCTGAGGTACAGGACCCGCGACCTGAGCAGCCTTGATTACTCAACCTGCGCCTGCGGCAGGACGAATGTCAGGATGTCCAGGATCTTCGGCCGTTCAGACGACATGCTGATCATAAGGGGCGTCAACGTGTTCCCTTCGCAGGTAGAGAGCGCCCTGCTTGAGATTCCGGAAGCCAAGCCTCACTACATGCTGATTGTCGACCGTAAAGGAAACCTGGACACACTGGAAATTCAGGTTGAGATAGACGACAAGTACTTCTCCGACGAGATGGTTCAGCTCAACAATATACGCAACAAGATAAAGCATAAGGTTGAAAGCATTTTGGGAATAAGTGTTATAATAAGCTTAGTTGAGCACAGGACCCTGGCACGAAGCGAGGGCAAAGCCAAGCGCGTAATAGACAACCGAAATATATAGAAAGCATAAGGAAGGTGGATCATATGATTATTAAACAGCTGTCAGTATTTCTTCAGAACGAATTAGGAAGGCTTGAGGAAGCCACAAAAGTCTTGAGCGACAATAATATCAACATCTCTGCACTTTCGATCGCAGAGACCGAAGGCTACGGCATCCTCAGGATGATTGTAAACGACACTGACAAGGCCGCCGAAGCATTGAAGGGAAACGAATTTTCAGTAAAGGTAACCGACGTGCTTCGCATAGACGCCCCGGATGTGCCGGGAGCGGTGCACAGCATAATAAACAAGCTTTCTAATGCAGGCATCGACATTGCCTACATATATGGATATTCGAGCAACGGGATTGCCCCCCTCATCATAAAGGTGAGCGACCCTGAGAGGGCTGACCAGGTTATAAAAGGCTGCTAAGCAAAAGACAGGCGGTTCAGGTCCCTGTTGGAATACTATATTTCAAATAGGAAAAAGAAACGAGAAATAAAAATTCCCCGTTTCCATTAATGCTTTTATGTATATAATTTGGCTATTTTTTGAAATATTCCTTGTATTCTGAGTCATCTTTCAGCAGATCGTCCCAGTATCCCTCTGAAGGGGTTTTAATATGGTCTGTAACGCTTTCCTCTATCCTTTTGCTGTCCTTGTTCCTGATGAGGTTGAAAATCTTTTCGTGCTCTTCGTAAAGCTGCCTGTTGGAGAACCTCATCTCGGACAGTACCCTTAGCCTGATGTAGTGGGTGCTGATTTTCTGTATGCTTTTCCAGACCTCTTCCAGCTTCAGTCCGGCAAATATTATCCTGTGGAATTCCTCATCCAGCTTGTGGAACTCAAGCTCGCTTCCTTGCTTTCCTGTGACATATTTCTGCGACAGCAGGTTCTGCTCCAGCTTAATCAGGCTATCTTCAGGGAAATCGCTGCAGGCAAGCTTCATGGCCTCCTTTTCGATGCAGTGTCTCATGAAAAGCGCCTGCCTCACAAGGTTCATGTCGATGAGGGATACGTAGGTGCCTATCTGGGGTTTGACCTCGATGAGGTATTCCTCCTTAAGCTTTGAAAGTGCTTCCCTTATCGGCGTCCTTGAGGAATTCAGTTTTTTTGCCAGCTCTGTCTCGCTCAAGGCTTCTCCCGGCTTGAGCTCCAGAGACATTATGCCGCTCTTCAATACCCTGTAGGCATAACCCTTCTCATTTTCATCTTTTTTTCTTGGAACCATTTCTATGCAACCTCTTTTCTGGAATCGCTCGTTTTGGGGCCTAACCACATAATATTATATACCATGGACCTTCTTGATGTATATTAGTATATTTGAAGGATTTTGGAAAGGCATATCGAATAATTTGGTTAATAATAAGAACGGAAGATTGTCAGGGATTCGGAAGTTGCCGTAATTGTAGTTCCTGAATAAGTGATAAAAAAAGAACACACTGAAGTTATGACTTCTGATGTAACCCCAACAAGTTAGACTTTATTGCGTAGTAGTTTTAACTGCTACGCAATTATTTTATGCAGCCAAGAGGCTGAGCCTGTGTTTTACAGGACTCATCAGATAGAGATTATTAGAAACCGTACGTAGTCTCCGAACGGGAAGTTAACTGTCGATTATGTCCTGCGATTTATCATTGATATCCTTCAGCATTGCAACGAGCCTTGAATGTTCCTCGATTCCTCTTACTTCCAGAATCTTATCAAATTCGGTTAAACTAATTCTAAGTTTTGCATATATACGTTGTTTTTTTAATCCCACAGCTCTCAAGACAGTCCTTGTTAAGTTCTTCAATCTGTGTATAGAGCCCTTAAACGACATATCCCTTGTTGATGCTGTTTCAGAATAAATAATCAAAAAAGGATTCGCTATCGAGAGAATCAGTGACTACTTACCCGCTATAAAGCCTCGATCGTTTCTGCGATTTAATCGTTTTGTACGAACAAAATCCTAATGCAATTAAGAAAGTCAAAATACTTATTATATACGAGCTCTTTTGAACAAATGTACCCTCATATTTCACAAGAACCACACCTTCGGCATATTGCGGCAATTCGACTCTGCAGAAGCCATTTTCACCATTGCCGGTAACCTTTAAGCTCAGCATTTCATTTCCGTTGTTCGTCAAAACCGCACTATATCCTTTATAGTAGATGAAAGGAACATCGAAATATTTTATCCCGTCAAATGAAGATTCGACCAGTATGGCATTATCTTTTCGATTAAACGACAAATACTGTCCGGTATCGGCTTTTACAATATTGCTGCTTGCCAAAACTCCGGAAGTATTTTTAGCAGCAAGCGGCAGCCATTCTCCGGCGCCTACAGTTGCGGTGTTCGAAATTGTTTTAAAATAATCTTCATTGTAAAAGTCGTACTTTATGTCACTGCTGGCAAGACTCATCATCGCACTGGTGATCATTGCACAAATAACAAGGATAAGTCCAAAGCTCTTGCTTTTTCTGCTTTCGAAATACAGTTTGAATAATATTCCAACGGAGACAGCCAAACACGCCGAAGCAGCGATATAAAGCCTCCATGGAAATTGCAAAAAATTAATATAATTCTCCAATATATCCCATGGTACCAATCTGGTCGCTGAAAGCGCAAAAAAAACACCTAAAGCCATGCATTCATCACTAAATTTCAGTAATTTTTCGTTTTCTTTCGTCTTGCGGATAGATAATCTTGGAAAAAACAACATAAAAACTATAAAGCCCATGCCAGGAAATTTAGCACTTACAATCGACCAAGCCTTTACTGCATTTTCGCCTACAAATACCCAGGGAATACTGTAAACAAATTTATTGCTTAGCATTTGTTCAATAACCGGCGCCCAGTAAAATGCTGTCAGCAGCAATACCACTGTGGCTGTTAAAATCAACTTTTTAAGCAGCTCGGGCTTCACGACAAATGTCTTGATATGTACTACAAAAACGATCATATATAAGAATAAGCAAATCATCAAAGTGATCGTATGACAAAGCATTACACCTATAAAACCGACCGCCATAATCCATGGCTTTTGAAAATTATCATAGTATAAATCATATATTCCAAACATGAGAAAAGGTATAAAGATAAATGCAGTAATTTCTCCTACCGCACCTCTTATGTAGATATCATGAATAAAATACTGGCTTAATGTAAATACAATTGAAGTGACAACTG
The DNA here is from genome assembly GCA_017861315.1 of Bacillota bacterium. Taxonomy (GTDB): domain Bacteria; phylum Bacillota; class Clostridia; order Clostridiales; family Clostridiaceae; genus UBA699. The sequence goes on from JAGFXP010000002.1 coordinate 13,787, forward strand.
CACTGTATCTACTTTTGGTGATTAATTTTGCACAATAGTATGCTGAGGCATAACTCAACGCGATACACAGAATCAAAAACAATTTGTAGCTTGCAGCTATGCCAAAACCCGAAACACGAAGCACCGCTGGAAAATACAACATAAAATCAGGGTAGAACAGCGAACTTGCGTAACCGGCATTATTGAAAAACAACGTGTTGATTTTAACAAAAGGGTCCCCCATCTGAATGCTGGTTTTTAAACTCTCTGTTCTCAACAGGTGATATAGAACATCGTGGCCATGAATGCATCCACTTTTCAACAGCGGCCAGATCATAACCATCATCACAAGCATAAATATAATTGCAGAGTAAAATGTACTTTTAATTTTGCCGTTTTCGTTCATTAGCACTATTTTTTTACCCATTCCACTTTTCTCCATTATAATCATCTATGAAGTATAGGGGTCTATTCTTTGTTTCGGAAAAAACCCTGCTCAAATATTCTCCAATTATCCCTATGCAAATCAATTGAATCCCGCCCATGAACAATATGACAGATATCAACGATGGGTACCCTGCAACACTTTCCCCAAACATCAGCGTTTTAAGAATTACCCACAGCAAATAAACAAAACTGAAAAACGCTACAGTAAATCCGATATAAGTGCTTATTTTCAGGGGAAATGCCGTGAAAGAAGTTATTCCTTCTATAGCTAGATCAATCAGTTTAAAATAATTCCATTTTGTTTTCCCTGCTATTCTCGGGTCCCTGTCAAAAAGTACTTCTTTCTTTTTAAACCCTATCAGACTAAAATATCCTTTTGTGTATCTATGCACTTCCTTGTACCGCTTAAGCGCTTCGACTGCTCTTCTGCTTACCAGACGGAAGTCTCCTGTATCTTCCTGTATAGGCGTTTTAGATACAGTTTTTAGAACACGGTAGTACCACAGCGAAGTTTTTTTCTTTAGCCATGACTCTCCTTTTCTGCTCCGTCTCTTGGCATACACGTCGTCATAGCCTTCTTCCCAGTACTTTATCATTTCCGGAATCAGCTCTGGAGGATCCTGCAGATCTGCATCCATAATAATCAGAGCATCTCCTTTTGCATAATCAAACCCTGCTGCCATTGCAACTTCTTTACCATAGTTTCTTGAAAGATTTACGTAGGATACACCACTATCTTCTTTTCTTAAACTTTTGATTATGTCTATTGAATTATCATTGCTGCCATCATTAATGAACAATATTTCATAGTTATAATCAATCTGTTTCAATATATTTTTCAGCCTGTCGTAGAGTATTTTTAAACTTTCCTGTTCATTATAAACCGGTATCATAATAGTAATTTTCTTTTCCATGATTTTCCCCTTCAAAATCAAATTTCGGCTATATCCGATAACCTTACTTATTCACTAATAATCTCAGCTTTCTTTAAACGCAAAAAACCTCTGGCCAATATAGTTAAGCATAGTAAAAATAACCATGCCAAACAGCATAGCGATTTGGTCTATAATATGAGCGGAAAGTTCTGCATTCGTTAGAAGAAATATCATTAACGGCTTTGAAACACTGTAAGCAACGAAATAACATACAGCAACATTTAAGGCAAACTTATAAGCCGTTTCCATAACAGAATTTTTATTATTGAAAGTAAAGCTCTTGTTCAAAAAGAAGCTCATGATACTTGCAAGTATATAGGCTGTAACAGAAGATCCCCAGTAACCGAACTTTGCTGTATTGTATAAAAAAAACATGATAATTGCGCTAAAAGCAGTATTGATAATGCCAACTGCTATGAATTTTAAAAACTTTATATCGAAGAATTTCTTAATCATTTTATACTTCCTTAATGAAATTTCGCATTATATGTGCAATGATATACTATTGAAGGTGTTTTCACAAGATGATATTGGCGTTAACTTCCGCACGGTTTGTTAAAATAAAAAAACTGCAAACCAACAAGTTTGCAGTCGTTTTGGCAGGGGCAGTAGGATTTGAACCCACAACCAATGGTTTTGGAGACCACTACTCTACCGTTGAGCCATACCCCTAAGACAAAATCTATTATAACTCAATTCACCGGCAATTGCAACAATAAATTTCATTGCTTTATGTTCACGCTGTTGTAATAGGCCTCCAGCAGCCCCTCGTTGACCAGCAGCATGTCTTCGTATTTCATGTCGTTGCTGTATACCCTGAGCTCAAGCGTGCCCATGTCATACTGATTTATGAGTCCCTGGTATAGCGAAAGGGAGTTGCTGTCGCTGTAAAGAAAAACGATCTTAGTCTTGTTCTTTAGGGCATCACTGTAATCGCCGTCCGCCATAACCTTGATAGAATTAAGGGAATAGTAATTAACCAGATACTCAAGCCTCTCTTCGGAGTAGACGAAGGTGTAATCCGACAGCTTGGCGATTGTCTCTATTATGTTCTTCTGCTCAAGCTCCGTCCTGTTTATCGCCTCATTGAAGTTCTGCTCGTAGATGTCCCGGTTTTTCGGATCCTTGTCCTGGATTGAGTTCTTGATGTTAAGCAGGGCTATCTTATAATTGTCATAATTCAGCAGGTAGTACGGATTCTCCCGCACCACATACTCGTTATATGCCGCTTCGCTGCTGAGCGGGAGAACATTGACTCCCCTTGATGCATTTATTATGCCCACATTGCTCTTGTTTATCTGGTCAGCAAAGCTGGCCCCCCACGGCTCGTAGGACGCCCCCATATATATGAAAAGATCCATTTTTGCAATATTGTAAAGGCTGTCATCGGTAAATTTAAAATAGAGCAGCGAATCCATATTGTTGAACATGTAATCCACGTTGTGCTTCTCCCCGACAATGTCTTTGACCATATAATATAAAATCCTGTCAGTTGCAACTATGTCGAGCTTAACTTGCTCCTGGGCCTGGATGTCCTTATCGCTGTCCCCAGTCCCGTTGTCTACGGTGTTTGCAGCGCAGCCCGAGAAAAACATCAAGCATAATACTAGCAGCAGTAATATTTTCCTTTTCAAACGCTTCACCTCAATATCCCGGAATTATCATACATACATTTTACTTGAACTGATATGACAATGCAAATTAATATATTTGCTTTTCTTTTACATTGATTTTGTATAAAATACATATGAGGTGAAAAAACATGAATTTCATTACAAATACGGTTGAGGAAACAATCGAGATAGGCAGAAGAATCGGCAAAAGCCTTAAACCCGGCGATATAGTCTGCATAGACGGCGACCTGGGAAGCGGCAAGACGCACCTTACAAAGGGAATTGCACTCGGCCTGGGCATAGATGAACATATCACAAGCCCCACTTTCAACATAGTTAACGAGTATGAAGGCAGATTAAAGTTTTACCATTTCGATGTTTACAGGGTAAACGACCCTGATGAGATCGCAGCCATCGGCTTTGACGAGTACATTTTCAGCGATGCTGTCAGCGTAATCGAGTGGTCCGACTACATAAGCGAGCTGATCCCTGATGAGCATATACAGATCAGAATAACAAAGGAAAGCGAAACCAGAAGGAGCATAAGCATCCAATGGTTCGGAAAGAGATACGACTACATGAAGGAGGTCCTGCAATGAGAATATTAGGTATAGACACGGCAACGGAAGCAGCCTCCTGCGCAGTGATAGACGACGGGAAAGTGCTCGGGGAGATTGTCTTCAATTACAAGAAGCAGCACAGCGTCATACTGATGGAGATGATTGACTCGATACTTAAGAATCTGAAACTGGATATCAGCGATATAGACGGCTTTGCTGTATCGGAAGGCCCCGGCTCCTTCACCGGACTAAGGATAGGCGCCGCAGCTGTTAAAGGGCTAAGCCAGGGTACAGGAAAGCCGCTTGTCGGGATATCAACTCTAGACTCCCTCGCCTTCAACATGGCGTTCACTTCGGGTATAGTATGCCCCATAATGGATGCGCTGAGGGGAAATGTGTATACGGCCCTATACGAATTCGAAGGCGAATCGCTGGTCAGAAAATCGGATTACCTTGCGATATCAATCGATGAGCTGATCGAGCTTCTTGACGAAAAAAGTTCACCGGTATGCTTCATAGGCGACGCCGTTCCACTTTACAGGGTCAAGCTGACCTCGAGTGTGCGCGATGCAAGATTTGCACCTCTGCACCTCAACGTTGCCAAGGCAGCGTCCCTTGCCGAACTCGGCAGAATCAGGATGGAGGACAAGGGCGCCAATGACCTGCATGCGTTCGCTCCGTTCTACCTCAGGAAACCGCAGGCAGAACGGGAATACGAGAAAAAGCAGAAGGAGCTTCCAAATGAGCGGCTTTAGCATAGTGCCGCTCGTTCTCCAGCACATAGACGGTGTACTGGAAGTAGACAAGCTGTCCTTCTCACTCCCCTGGAGCAGGGACTCCTTTGAAGCGGAAGTTTCACGGAACGATTTCGCAAGATACGTTGTTGCGGTTTCTGACGGCAAAGTGGTCGGATACGGAGGCGTGTGGATAATTGCCGGCGAAGGCCAGATAACGAACATAGCCGTACACCCCGATTTCAGGGGAATGGGAGCAGCATGTAAAATGCTGGAGGCTCTCATCGATATATGCGTAAAAGAATCGGTCAATGACATGACCCTTGAGGTCAGGGTTTCAAACACCCCCGCGATAAATCTCTACAGGAAGTACGGATTTGTTGAGGAAGGCATAAGGAAGCAGTTCTACGAAGACAACAAGGAAGACGCCCTGATAATGTGGAAGCATGACATGCAGCCCCGTTCATAAAAAAACAAAAATCACAACGTTAATGATTTACGTTGTGATTTTTCGCATCAATATGAAACTGTACGATTGCGTCCGGTTTCTTTTGCAGCGTACATTGCATCATCTGCAAGTTTTATCAGTTGGCTGCTGTCCGAAATATCGTTGCGCGGATACGTTGCTACCCCGATACTTATTGTAATCTTGATATCCTGCTCTGCGTTTTTAACCGCACTGTCCATCACCATAATACGAATTCTCTCAGCAATTATGCTGGCATCGGCCTTATTCGCCCCAGGCAAAACGCAAAGAAATTCTTCTCCCCCGTATCTCATAAGCACGTCCCCTTCCCTTATGGAAGCCAGCGCAATTTTAGCAATGCTGACAAGTACATTGTCGCCAACTATATGCCCATAAGTATCATTCACACTTTTGAAGTGGTCAATATCGAACATCAAAAGTGAAATAGGAGTATTGCCTCTGATAGCTCTGCTGAATTCTTCTTTTACCCTTAATATTCCAAATCTTCTATTGTACAAACCTGTCAGTGCATCAAGAGCGGCAAGTTTCTGCATTTGATTATGGGTAACAGCATTTCTGAATGCCAGAGAGAGACTTTGACTGAAAAATGAAAGTTTATCAATTGAATTACCCGAAAATGATGATGCGCTGACGAGTATCAGAACACCAAGGAGAATATTCTTGTATACTATGGGTTCAATCAGCAGTTCCTTTGGGTGAAATTCAACGACAACGCCATCCAGTATAATGTCACCGGGGAACTTAATTAATTGTCTTTCAAGCGTTCTCATCGTGTTCAGCACTCTTATATTGTTTTCCAAAGCTGCAGCATCTTTTATTGAATCTATTGCTTCAACAACTAAACCGCCGTTCTTTTCGATTAAAACAGCCCCTCCGTCAGCTTTTGTATTTTTTATCAGGTGAATCAGAGTTTCACGCGACAATATATCCAGTTCCAGGTAGGATGTAAGCATTTCAGAAAAAAGCTGTATTTCAGCTTGCGTTTCCATGACCTCAGACAGTGTATTTATCAAAGTATTAAAGGATTCTGCACTTTCGCCGAATTCGTCTTCCGAATCCACCATTATTGAGCATCTGTCAGGTGTGCACTTTTCTTCGCTTATCCCTTTTTTCTTGTTAACAAGAATGCTTTCTACATATTTCATTTTTTGAGATAGCTGTCTGATGCGCGAACCCACAGTTTTCTTAGCCAAAAAAATATTTAAGGCGCCTAAAATTATTCCGGCTAAGATACATGCAGTGAAATAAACAGGAGTTAACGCTATTTCCTTCGGAACCCCCAAAATAATACAAAAGAACGGGAATATTACACCAATCAAAACGCCAAGGCCGACCATATATATGGCCAAATCATTAAATATTTTTTTTGTAATTCTCATCAACCAGCCTCCCACTTTATTAAATACAATGATTCAATTATATGTAAAATGGATAATCAATACAATCAAAATTATCAATTGCTGCAAAAAAATAAAAAGTCCCGGGACTTTTGCTTTCCCCCGGGACTGCGATTCAGATTATTTAAGGATTATTCTGTTGTAGTTTTTCTTCCCTCTTCTTATCATCATGCTGCCGCCGACGAAATCCTTCAGGTCCACTGTCATGTTTGCATCCTCTACCTTTTCATCGTTCACGGTGAGTCCGCCCTGCTGGATAAGCCTTCTGGCTTCTCCCTTTGACGGCATTATCTTTGTATCAACCAGAAGGTCGACGATAGATACTCCTATCTGGTCCTTTGAGACCTCAGTTGTAGGGACCGCACTCATATCGGCTCCGCCGCCGAACAGGGCTTCCGCTGCCGCCTGAGCCTTCTGCGCTTCCTCTTCTCCGTGTATAAGCTTAGTAACCTCGAACGCCAGAACCTTCTTGGCGTCGTTTATCTCAGAACCTTCAAGGGCCCCAAGCCTTCTCACTTCATCCATCGGCAGGAACGTCAGCAGCGCAAGGCATTTCTGAACGTCCGCATCGTCAACGTTTCTGAAGTACTGGTAGAAATCATAAGGCGGAGTCTTTTCAGGATCAAGCCACAGCGCCCCCGAAACAGTTTTGCCCATCTTCTGGCCCTGGCTGTTTGTGAGTAGTGCGATCGTTACTCCGAAGGCAGGCTTCTGCAGTTTCTTTCTTACAAGCTCAACGCCGGAGATTATATTTGTCCACTGGTCGTTTCCGCCGAACTGAAGCACGCAGCCGTATCTTTCATGAAGTTCATAGAAATCGTAGCCCTGCATAAGCATGTAGTTGAACTCAAGGAATGTGAGCCCTCTCTCAAGCCTCTGCTTAACGCTCTCAGCGGAAAGCATCCTGTTTACTGAAAAATGCACGCCGATCTCCCTGAGAAAATCAACATAGTTGAGCTTCATGAGCCAGTCAGCATTGTTCGCCATTATCGCTTTCCCGTCCGAGAAATCAAGCACCCTTTCAAACTGCTTTTTGTAACATGAAGCATTGTGGTCTATCTGTTCTTTTGTGAGCATCTTCCTCATGTCTGTCTTTCCCGAAGGATCGCCTATCATAGCCGTTCCGCCGCCCAAAAGGACGATTGGCCTGTGTCCTGCCCTCTGCATGTGGGCCATGACCATCATCTGGATGAAGCTTCCCACATGAAGGCTGTCCGCTGTAGGATCGAAGCCGATGTAGAATGTTATTTTCTCCTTTTCAAGAAGCTCCCTAAGTTCTTCCTCATGAGTGAACTGTTCAATGTAGCCTCTTTCAACCAAAACATCGATAACACTTGCCATAAAAATACCTCCTGTATATTACTCTCTTATTTTTTTATGCAAAAAAGGCAGCTCTCTCGCTTGGGGCGAAAGTCTGCCGCGGTACCACCCAAATTTATAACTCAAATATAATAACGGAATCTCACCGGCTCAGCCTACTGTAATTTCAGCCTGCAACTCGAAGGGAGTAATTTCAACGCGAAACGTTATGGGCTTTCACCTGCCGCCCACTCTCTTAAAACCGCATTCGCACCTACTGTTGCCCTTGTCAAAGTTTTTAGATATCGAATCTAATATACTATAATTTTTGGTTTCAGTCAACCGATTTTAATCCCCAAGCACTGCACAAAATTTACTTTTTGTGTCAGTTGTGCTAAAATTTATTTTATACTCTACAGAAAAGGAGTGTTTTCAATGAACACATGGGATTTTCAATCCATAGTTGTGGGGAATGAAATAAATCTTAGCGCAATCGCCTCCCACTTCGGCATAAATAAGAAATTCAAGTGGGAAGACCCTCTTGTTCTCTCCGGCACCGCTCTGAACGGCCTGCTGAAAAACACAGAGAACAAACATGTTTATATGTACAACTTTGGATCCTTGATATTCATAAACCTGGCTTTCAATGAAATCCAGGATGTTGTGAAGTATCTTAAGACGATCGATAAAACCATCAAGATCGACAATATACAGAAGTTTTCGGACGATTACAGGCTTGAAGTCAGCCCTGAATATGAGTATTCTCTTGGCAACGAGGTGATGACAGCAAGCGTATTCGAGAAATATTACATCGATATAATCGCCATGATTCTGGCTAAGTCCATCTCGCTTGAAAAGATCGAGTATGAGACCGATATGCTGCTGGACAACATAGAGGACGTCATCGGCTTTCTTGAACAAGGAAAGCTCAACATGTCTGACAAGGAGCTGGCAAAGGCAACTGCTAAGGTAATCAGGTTCAAATACAACACAATCTCAAACCTGATGCTTTTCGAAAAGCCAAGCGCTGCATGGACTAATGAAGACATTGAAAAGTTTTTCATGGAATTGATGAATCTTTTCGACATTGAGGACAGATACTCGAAGATAACCCGCAAAACGGAGATCCTCAGGAACATCACTGAAGTTTTCGGCTCCCTGAGCCACGAGAAGAGAGCCACAAAGCTTGAAGTAATTGTAGTAGTCCTGATCCTTTTCGAGGTCATACTGGCTCTGATAGAATTCTTCTCGCCATTTTACCACTAAAATTCCAGGCTGGATTCTGCCGCGAAGGAGTGTTTTAAATGAATTTATGGAAATTTAAGTCCGTGGTTTTAGGCAGCGAAATCAACCTGAACGACATAGCCTCTCACTTCGGAATAAAAAAGAAATTCAAATGGGAGGACCCTCTGATCCTTTCAGAAAGCGCACTGAAGGGAATCCTCAGGGAAGTCGAAACAAAATGCGTGTATATTTACTACTTCGGTTCGCTGGTGTTTATAAACATGGAATTCCACGACATCCAGGATATAGTCAAATATCTGAAAACCATCGACAAATCGCTTAAGATCGACAACATTAATGAGTATTCTGACGACTACAGGCTTGAAGTCAGCCCTGAATATGAGTATTCTCTCGGCAACGAGGTGATGACAGCCAGCGTATACGAGAGCTACTATCCGGATATCATCTCCATGGTGCTGGCAAAATCAGTTTCTCTTGACAAGATAGGACATGAGACAGATAACCTGCTGGACAACATAGAGGATGTAATTGGCTATCTTGAACGCGGAAACTTCAACATTTCAGACAAGCAGCTGGCAAAAACCTCGGCAAGGGTAATAAGGTTCGAATACAACACCATAGCAAACCTGATGCTTTTCGAGAAGCCGAGCGCAGCCTGGTACAACGAGGATATAGATAAATTCTACCTCGAAATGGTTGCCCTGTTTGATATCGAGGACAGATACTCGAAGATAACGCACAAAACAGAAATGTTAAAGGATATAACAGATGTCTTCGGTTCCCTTACGCATGAAAAAAGGGCAACCAGGCTGGAAATAATGGTAATAATCCTGATAGCTGTTTCCATCTCAATATCCCTTCTCGAATTATTCACTAAATATTTCCTGTAAAAATTAAGGCTGGATATTAATCCAGCCTCTTATATTTTCAATTATTTTCAATCCCTAAGTATTCCTATGCAACATATTTCTTTATTATATCCGGCATATCTTCCATTTCATTGATATTGATGTAAAAATCCACGCCTTTGTCGATGGATATTTTTTCCAATTGGGAAAATAAATGTGCCGCATCTTCACTGCCGACATCTACGATATTAGATAGCCCGTCAACAAAAATACTGTCGATATCATAGTCTTCGGAGATTATGCCGCACAAAAATCCATAGAAACTATTCCCTTTTTTAAGATCGAACTCGCCAGCATCAACAAATCTGATAGACTTGTCCAATTGAAGCAGCGGTCTTTTGTCACCGTCGATGTAGACAATGTGCCCTTTGCTTTCTGAAACTTTATCGTTAGCCATCCCTATAAGTGCTTTGGTTTTGCCGGAACCTCTTTTGCCGCAGAATACTTGAATCATCATTACCACCCCTTGAAAATATTTAGGCGTTAACCTCACTTAAAATTATATAATATTCAGAATATTAATTCAAAGCTTATATTCAGCCAATTCAACTCTTTTTATGCTTAATTCGGCTGATACCGGGGAATATTACTTTAAAGCTGTCTTCTGCAAAATTATTCACAAATATTACGCGGCCTATATTTTTGAACAGCTTTTTCATTCTGTTTATCCCCTTATCCGCCAGCAGCAGCCTGTCCTTAGGGTCTATCGCTACCATCTTTTCATAGATCCACATGTTGCGCTTTTTATAGCTGTTATTAGGAGCGCTCTTGCTGTCTGCAAAGAGACCGGGGCTGACTACGCTTACGCTGTTGCTGTCGATGATCACAGAAATCTCCTTTGAATAATCGGTATAATCCCTGTATATTACCGCATTCATAACCGCCTCATGCAGAGCCCCGACAGGATATTCCTCCGGAAGCGACCGACGCAGTATCTCCTCGCTTTTGTCAATCATATCAAGGAGGTCTCCCTGGACTATAATATCATCAACAGCTTTCCCCTCTATTCTATTCACAATCCTGATCATATTGTGCGGGATATAGAGCGAATTTGTCTTGGAAAATACAAGAAGACCCCCAAGCGTCGCCATAAGTGTCCCGCTTTCCTTGTCCAGATGGATGATTGAAGCGGACTCCAGCAGCTCTAGCCTGTTTTCATCATTTATCGCAAGGCCCTTTGAATCGAAATACGCCTTAATGAGCCCTTCGTCCAGAGCGTCCGGGCTGCTGTTTACAACAGGGAATGTCTCCACGTTCAGGTTCAGGCTGTCCTGGAGCGCTTCTATGATCTCCTGCTTCCTCATGATATCCGTAGTCGATCCCCGCCTTATATAGAAAGCACCGGTTTCACGCACCTGGTATGGCTTGTGCGGTCCGTCATAAATGTTGATTATGCCAAGTGTTTTCTTGTCGTAATCAACATATTCCAGGGAAACAGGGATAGGCGGTTCGCTCCTGGAGGTGATTATCTGCTGAATCTGCTCCTCGGTTATCCCCAGATCTTCAACTCCTACTACTTTCTTTGTCTTGTCCTCTATTCCTATGATTATGTACCCTCTTCCGCCCTTTGAATTTGCTATGGCGCAGACGTCCTTTGCAAGCTCCTTGCGCCCGCTTTCCAATTGCAAGTCTATAGTCAGCTTGAAATCAAGCTTTGGCCCTTCCGGCCTTTTTATGAGATTGCTCAATCTTTTACTATCCATGAATATAACCTCGTGTCGTATCGCATAATTTACTTCCTACTATCATTATAATACAATAATCAGAAAATATTACAAAATTTAAATAAATAAAGCAAAACGACCAATAAAAATGTTGTTTTTTGATAACGATGTGGTATAATAACTTCATGGGCAACGCCCTAAAACATTTACATATAGGTCGATTTTTTCAAGGTACATAACACTCCTTCATCATAGGAGCTGAGATCCAAGAAACAAATTAGTCCTATGATATTTGAGGAGGTTTATTAAAATGGCTGACAAAACAATCGTATGCAAAGACTGTGGAAAAGATTTCGTATTTACAGAAGGTGAACAGGCTTTCTACAAAGAAAAAGGATTTGAAAACGATCCAGTAAGATGCCCTGACTGCAGAAGAGCTAGAAAAAACGAAAAGAACAGCAGAGGCAGAGACTAGTATTTTAAAGAGAGGTTATCCTCTCTTTTTGTTTTTATACAGGATTTTTTTGTAAAAGTTGCCAGGGGTGGTGAGATTATGGCTAAACTCGGCAGGTCATTTTACCTGAACGATACTGCAACAGTTGCCAGGCAGCTTCTGGGTAAGCTGCTGGTTAGCGAAGCACGCGGAAAAAGGGTTTCAGGCATAATTGTTGAAACAGAGGCCTATCTGGGGATAGACGACAGGGCAGCCCATTCCTTCGGCGGGAGGAAAACCCGCAGGAACGAAGCCATGTATGCCTTGGGCGGCCACGCCTATGTTTATTTCATTTACGGCATGTATTTCTGCTTCAATGCTGTGACAGGCCAGGAAGGAGTGCCCGAGGCTGTTCTTATACGCGCTCTGGAGCCGGTGGAAGGCCTTGATTTCATGGCAGCGGAAAGATTTAATACTGATTATGCAAAACTAAGCAGCCGCCAGAAAATAAACCTGACCAACGGTCCCGGGAAACTGTGCATGGCCCTCTCCATCGACAGAAGCCTGAACGGTGAGGATCTATGCGGAGACAAGCTCTACATAGAGGACCGGCCAGTCTCGCCTGAAGTATGCTCGGGCAAGAGGATCGGCATAGATTATGCCGGAGAAGACAGGGATCTCCCGCTGCGGTTCTATATCAAAAACAACAGGTTTGTCTCAAAATAGCAGCAGGCATCTCCAGGAGGAATCGCTTTGAATTACGTCTATATTCTTGAATGCTTCGACAAGAGCCTATACACAGGCTATACAAATAACCTTGAAAAAAGGATCATGACCCACAACAGCGGCAAGGGAGCCAAGTACACCCGCTGCAGGCTTCCAGTGAAGCTCGTTTACTATGAGGAATTTGAAACAAAAAGCGAAGCCATGAAGCGGGAATACACCATAAAGCAGCTGACGCGGGACGAGAAAACCGATCTTATTAAGGATTCCAATTATACATACATTGCAACCGAAAAGGGGAAACTGTAGATGAAAGAGCTATATACAATAGGCGAAACATCCGCTCTTATGGCCGTGACGGTCCCAACTTTGAGATATTATGAGAAGGTTGGACTTTTGCTGCCTCACTATACTGATCCTAAAACAGGCTACAGATATTACACATTTAATCAATTTCACTTTATCGACAGGATAAAATACCTTCAGAAGTTCGGTTTGTCATTGGACAACATAAAGGTTATTATACACTCAGGCAGTGTTGACAAGCTTCTGCCCTTCCTTGAACAGCAGAAACATGACTATCAGAAACAATTAAAGGACATTCAGGCAACAATCAAAGATATTCAGTGGTATATAGATTACTTTACTTACCTTAATAAAGGTGAAAATACAAACAGCCTTTACAAAGTGCAGCTTGAAGAAAGATATGCCATATCAGTACCGGGTTATCCTGAGGAAAGTCCGATCTCAAACATGGAGGTTCGGCTTGCAGCGGCAAAAGCAAGGCCTGAACTTAAAACCCTAAATTACCTCAGGCAGTATGCGTATATTGTTGACTTCGACAAATTAACGCAAAATAAATTTTCGGCACACAACTACATGATTTATCTGCGCGAAAAACCTGATTTTCACACAGAATACCTGATTGAAATACCAGCCGGAGAGTATCTGTGCTACCGCGCAAGGATACTTACTGAGGATTGGGATCCGTCAGTTATCTCGGAGTTTTTCAAGGGCAAGCCGAAACCAAGATTGATTATTGCAAACGAATTCGAGGAGAATCTGGTCGAATACATGGATACACAATATGAGATACAGATTCTATTATAGTTCAGTAATTAATATCGAAGCAGAGCAGAGATGTTTCTGCTTTATTTTTATGCTTTTTTATTGACTCTCACCTTAGATTAGAGTTTAAAATGCAATTAGCAGGCAGCAGATTGCTATTATTATTCCACTTTTGATCGCGACAAAAGTGAACAGCTTGATCCTTCTGTCTGGAATCTTTATTAGCAGGTGATGCAATGATAGAAAAGAAGTACGGCAGCAATACCGAAATATTATACAAGGGTGCGGATATATCGGAATGCAACATGCATCCTGAGGCTCCGCCGATATGTCCCTCGACTGCATACATTATGGCAGACATGGATGAATATGATTACGTGAATTCAGGCAATGGCGGTTACTTCTACAGCCGCACCGCAAATCCTAACAGGGACAGCCTTTCAGAATTAATTTCATACCTCGAAAACGGCGAAAGCAGTATTATTTGTTCTTCCGGAATGGCTGCAATTTCCACCGCTCTCCTAACGTTCTCAAACTGCGGCGACCACATAGTTGCAAGCAGCAGCATCTATGGCGAGACCATAGAATTGTTCAATGACATGCTCTCCCGCTTTGGCATCGAGATTACTTATGTTGATTTTTCCGATATCGAAGCCGTAAAAAATGCTGTGCGCCAGAATACAAGGATCATCTTCACTGAGATAATTTCAAACCCGTTGATCAGTGTAATTGATATTGAGAAGATTGTAGATATCGCACATCGAGCAGGCTCGCTCGTCATTGTCGACAGCACCTTTACAACCCCTCTCGTAATCAAGCCTTTAGATTTTGGTGTTGACATTGTAATCCAAAGCTTAACAAAATTTTATAATGGCCACAGCGATGTCACCGCCGGTTCAGTAACCTCTTCCGCAGAACTGTGCAAAAAGATGTATTCATCGCAGCTGAGGCTGGGATGCTGTTTAGATCCAAACAGCTCATGGCTTGCACTCCGCGGAATTAGGACGATGGGCCTCAGAGTCAGTAAACAGATAGAGAATGCCCAGCTTCTTGCAGAAGCATTAAGCAACAATCGCCACGTTCGAAAGGTCAATTACCCCGGATTGAAATCCCATCCTCAGCATGTACTTGCAGAAAGGATATTCACCAAAGGTTACGGCGCAATGATAAGCTTCTGTGTTGAAGACAGCCGCGATAAGGTAAACGCTTTCATGCACGAATTAAGACTGGTTAAATATCTTGGAACCCTTGGAGGCTATCGCACCTCAATCGCCCATCCGGCAACCGCTTTCCGGTTTGATTTTACACAGGAGGAACTTATAAAAATGGGGATGAGCGAGGGGTTAATCAGAATCTCTGTAGGAATCGAGGATATAGATGATCTTATTCATGACTTTACGCAGGCGCTGGAGGTTTTCAACGCCCGCTAACCAGAAATTAAAAATGAGAGGAGAAAATCATGAGTGTGGATATAGAAAAGATTACTGAACTGTCAAAACCATCAGAAGAGAATGTATTGAAACGAACGCTCAAGGCAAGGCATATGAACATGATTGCAATCGGAGGAGCTATCGGCACAGGCCTGTTTTTTGCCAGCGGCAGTGCTGTTAGCAATGCCGGACCTGGCGGAGCGGTATTGGCTTACTCCGTAATGGGAATTCTGGTATATTTCCTGATGACCTCCCTTGGCGAAATGGCAACTATGATGCCTGTATCCGGTTCTTTTGAAACCTATGCCACAAGGTTTGTAGACCCTGCTTTAGGGTTTACTCTTGGATGGAACTACTGGTTCTGCTGGGCAGTATGTGTAGCAGCTGAACTTGTTGCGGGCTCTCTGGTTGTCAAATTCTGGTTTCCGGACACAAACACAACTTTGTGGAGCATGCTTTTCCTTATAATTCTGTTTGCACTGAACAGCATGTCGGCAAGAGCCTACGGGGAAGGTGAATATTGGTTTGCAGGCATAAAAGTCATTACAATAATCGTATTCCTTATAGTAGGAGTCCTAATGATATTCGGCATACTCGGAGGCAAATCAGTCGGTTTTGCCAACTGGGTTTTACAGGATGACCTGGGAAGAAGCGGGCCTTTTGTCGGGGGGATTACTGCGATAGTCAATGTGTTTTTGGTTGCCGGTTTCTCCTTCTCGGGCACAGAGCTTGTAGGCCTTGCTGCCGGAGAATCCGAAAATCCTCAGGAAAATGTTCCCAAGGCTATCAAAACCGTATTCTGGCGAATTCTGCTGTTTTATATTGGTGCAATTATTATTATCGGCTTTCTTATACCTTTTACGGATCCAAACCTTTTGAAAAGCGGGGCAGACAACATAGCCTACAGCCCATTCACCATGGTTTTCCAAAGATCGGGGATTGCTCTGGCAGCCGGCCTTATGAATGCAGTCATATTGACTTCTGTTCTATCCTGCGGAAATTCAGGCCTGTATGCCGCATCCCGAATGCTCTACTCTATGGCCAAGGAAGGAAAAGCTCCAAAATTATTTTCGAAAGTCAATAAGAGAGGAATTCCTATGAATGCACTTTGCGGTACAGCGGCAGTTGCCTGCAGCGCCTTCTTTGCGTCACTTATAGGTGACGGCAAGATCTACTACATACTCTATAACGCCTCAGGCATAACGGCGTTCTTCGCCTGGCTGGGAATAGCAATATGCCACTACAGGTTCAGAAAAGCCTATATAGCTCAAGGCTATAAACTCGAAGATCTAAAATACAGAGCCAAATGGTTCCCTCTCGGACCGATTATGGCTGCAATCCTCTGCACAATCGTCATCTTATTTTCCAACATATGGATATTTCAGGCTGAAACCTTCAGCTGGTTTGATTTTATAACTAACTATATGACCATCCCTCTGTTCTTTTGTCTTTTCATAGTTTATAAAATCGTTAATAAAACAAAAAAGGTGCCTCTTGAAGAATGCGATTTTAACTACGAAGACTGACAACAAATCCTGAACACCTGAAAAAGGTCTGTTACTCAACAGCTGCTTGGTTGAGTAACAGACCTTTCTATATGTTCATTATTCGCTCTTGCCTATATCTGAAAGCACAAGTCCTTTGTTGTGGTCGAGAGCCCAGCCTATTGACCATTCGCTCTGGAAAATCAGCAGGTTTCTGCCCTTAAGGTCTTTAACCTTCTTAGTATCGCTAGTAACAACAAGGTCGTCAACATTCGTTTTACTCTCCTCTATCCATCTGACAAATTTGTACGGAAGCCTGTCTATCTTCATGTCAACATTGTATTCATTCTTCATCCTGTATTCAAGCACCTCAAACTGAAGCACACCCACTACTCCGACAATGATCTCCTCGATGCCTATATGGATTTCCTTGAAAACCTGTATGGCGCCTTCCTGTGAGATCTCTGATATGCCCTTTATGAACTGCTTCCTCTTCATGGTGTCCACCGTCTTTACGCGCGCGAAATGCTCCGGCGCAAACACAGGTATCCCTTCAAACTTGAACCTTTTTGATCCGCTGCAGAGCGTATCGCCTATGCTGAATATGCCCGGATCGAATACGCCAATGATATCTCCTGCATAAGCCTCCTCAACTATCTCCCTGTCCTGAGCAAGGAACTGCTGAGGCTGTGCAAGCTTTATCTTGCCGCCGCCCTGTACATGGTATACCTCCATGCCCTTCTTGAACTTGCCTGAACAGATCCTCATGAAGGATATCCTGTCCCTGTGGGCAGGATTCATGTTCGCCTGTATCTTGAACACAAACGCGGAGAAATCTTCTGAATAAACATCGATTTCACCCTGATCTGACATTCTAGGCGTAGGCGGAGTTGTAAGTTTCAAAAATTGCTCCAAAAACGGCTCCACGCCGAAATTGGTGAGCGCGCTCCCGAAAAATACAGGCGTCAGTTCGCCGCTTCTTACCTTTTTTATGTCGAACTCGTCTCCGGCTATGTCGAGAAGCTCTATGTCCTCCATAAGCTTGCCGTGAAGCGAGCTGCCCAGAAGCTCCTGGAAGACTATGTCGTCCACCTTGCCTTCGACTGACTCAACTTCTGTCTGACCGTGCTTTCCGCCGCTGAACAGCTCTATGAGGTTTTTCTGCCTGTCGAAAACCCCTCTGAAATCGGAACCGGAACCTATAGGCCAGTTCATGGGATATGATTTAATGCTGAGCACATTCTCGATGTCTTCCATGAGTTCGAATGGATCCCGGCTCTCCCTGTCCATCTTGTTTATGAATGTAAAAACAGGTATGCCTCTCATCCTGCATACATGGAATAATTTCTTGGTCTGCTCTTCGACACCTTTTGCTGCGTCTACAACCATGACTGCACTGTCTGCAGCCATAAGTGTTCTGTATGTATCTTCACTGAAATCCTGATGTCCCGGAGTGTCCAGGATGTTTATGCAGAATCCATCGTAATTGAACTGCATAACGGATGATGTAACAGATATTCCCCTCTGCTTCTCGATTTCCATCCAGTCCGAAACAGCATGCTTAGCCGACTTTCTCGCCTTAACGGACCCAGCGAGCCTTATGGCGCCTCCGTAAAGAAGGAATTTTTCGGTCAGCGTGGTTTTACCCGCATCCGGATGGGAAATTATCGCAAAGGTTCTTCTTCTTTCAATTTCTTTTATTAAATCTGACACTGAACCCGCTCCTCTTAATTGATTAATCAAGTATTATCTACATGAATGATTTTAACTGTATTACTTATGCATGTCAACAAATACAACAAAGAAAAAAAAGGCTGTATGTTAATACAGCCTCACTGACTATCTCGGAATGAATCCGATTTTTTTCATCATCTTCCTTACTGTCTTGTTTGCAACAGCCGAAGCCTTATCAGCGCCTTTTCTGTATATAGCTTCAAGCTGCTCCTTGTCCTCTACAAGCTCCCTTGCCCTCTTCTGTATAGGCTCAAGATCTGCAATCAGCGCCTCGGCGACGTCTATCTTGAACTGCGCATAACCTTGTCCCTCATATTTCTTTTCCATAGCTTCGAAGGACATGCCTGTAGCGCAGTTCAGCAGTGTCATGAGGTTCTTTATTCCAGGCTGCTCGTCGCTGTACTTGACAACCCCGATGCTGTCGGTAACGCTTCTGCTGATCTTCTTCCTTATTACTTCGGCCGGATCCATCATCAGAATATAGCTGTTAGGATTGTCTGAGGACTTTGACATTTTCTTTGTTGGCTCCTGGAGGTCCATTACCTTTGCCCCTGTTTCGCCGAGGTATATTTCTGGTATGGTCAGTGTCGGGCTGTATATGTTGTTGAACCTCTCCGCCAGATCCCTGGTGAGCTCTATGTGCTGTTTCTGGTCAATTCCCACCGGAACCAGGTCAGTGTTGTAGAGTAGTATGTCTCCGGCCATCAGTGCAGGGTAGTCGAATAAGCCGGCACTAACGGAGGCATCACCGTATCTCGCGGATTTGTCCTTGAACTGAGTCATCCTGGACAGCTCCCCGATGTATGTGTAGCAGTTCAGCAGCCATGCTATTTCAGCATGGGCCGGCACGTGTGACTGAATGAACAGCGTGTTCTTGTCCGGGTCAACGCCGGCTGCTACATAAAGGGACAGGACTTCAAGAGTTCTTCTCCTGAGGTCCTTAGGCTCCTGCCTTACAGTTATGGCGTGCATGTCAACCACGCAGTAGAAACAGTCGTATTCGTCCTGGAGCTTCACCCAGTTCTTTATGGCCCCGTAGTAGTTCCCTATCGTAAGGTTTCCCGAAGGCTGAATTCCGCTGAATATTACTTTCTTCTTATCTTCCATTTTCGTTACCTCCAATATATTAATAAATATAAAAAACCCTATTGTCATTACAACAATAGGGCGTAATTACCGCTGTGCCACCTAAATTCGAAAGCTTAGCTTTCCTCTTAAGGGTATCCATCGAATACCCTGCCTCTGTAACATGAAGCACACGTCACAGGCTACTACTATTTCACCCGTCTCCTCAGAGACCCATTCAACCCAATCATAACTGCCTCGCTCCCAGCGCCCGAGGCTCTCTTCAAATCTGTTTTTGGACCTACTTGCTTCTCTTCATTGAAATTATTCTATTCATTTGTACTATATTAATACTAACAAACCACTGTTGTCAACTACTTTTTCCAAAGACCGTGGAGGTTGCAGTATGCTCTTGCCTCGAGAACCTCCCCTTTGACAGCGAATGTAGCCTCCGGCTTCATACCCGGTTTAAGGTATTTCCTTAAGACTTTTTCTGCAGTGAGTATCTCTATCCACTCTATGTAGTGGGTGTCTATCATAGGATGCTCAACCTCTCCGACCTTGATGTGCACTTTTCCTTCAATCATTTCGATCACAGGAACATGCTTTTCCTTCGTAGCATCAACAGTGTTTGGAACCATCAGCTTCATAGGCTGCCCGCAGCATACGAGCTCTCCCACGCCGGTGTGAACCACTTCCACCATATTTCCGCATACTTCGCATTTGTATACTTCGTTAAGCTGAGTCATATTTATCTCCTCCTCTAAATAGAAAGTATCGTTTAATATATATTATACAACCTAATGCGGATATTGTCATAATTTTCTGCGATATTATCTTGGTTTGAAAGAATATGCGGCAATATGCTATAATGTTTACGATTCCATCTCATAAATATTCAAAAGTTAGGAGTGTGCAATTTGAAAAAAATAGTTCTTGCACTGATATCAGTTATGCTATTGTCTGCCGCAGTTATGTCCGGCTGCGGAAATTCGGTTTCATCTTTTATCAAGGATGAAATAAATCCCAAAATCGAAGTCATGGGAATAGGGCTCGGCATGTCGGAAGAGGAGGTTTTCAAGCTTGCTGGTTCTGACGGGGAGAAAGCTCTCTGCACCCAGGGCTACGAGTATGCTTATTCAGACAAGAAGCTGAACATAGGCTTTAACTCTGAAACTTCCACTGTAAGGAGGATAACTACCAAGAATCAGGATACCTCTGTTTTCGGTATCAAACCCGGAATGACAATTGACGAAGCTTTCTCGAAAATCGAGGGGAGCGGTTTCTCAAAGGATGCCGATTCAAACTACAAATTCCACAAGGAAAATATTACGCTTACGGTATTGTCAATGGAAGGAACCTTGGCAGACGGCGTGACCATAGAGATTGATCCTGAATAGCAGAATGGCTGCTGCAAAATTATGATTTTGCAGCAGCCATTTTTATTATATTCTACAGCATTATTTCGTTTCGCAGCAGATCTTCGTAAGATTCCCTCTGCACAATGAGCTTTGATGTGCCGGAGTTCACAAGCACAACCGCAGCCTTAGGTATCTTGTTGTAGTTGCTGGCCATCGAATATCCGTACGCTCCGGTTCCGAATACGGCAAGAACGTCTCCGCTTTCAGCCTTAGCAAGATCGAAATCCTTTATCAGGATATCCCCCGACTCACAGCATTTTCCAGCTATGGTCACCGTTTCGGTTTCGCTGCATACCATCTTGGTGCAAATAGCGCATTCATATTCCGCATCATACAGGGAAGGCCTTATGTTGTCCGTCATTCCCCCGTCTACCGCAACGTACTTCCTTATCCCTGGCACCTCTTTTATTGAACCTACCGTGTATAGCGTTGTCCCCGAGTTGCCCACTATGGATCTTCCCGGCTCTATTGTCAGAGCCGGAAGCTTGATGTTGAGATCCTCTGATTTTTCCGCTGCCCTGCTCAATATTATGGCACAGAAATCCTCTATGGCCAGAGGATCGTCCCATTCCATGTAATAGATTCCGAATCCTCCGCCCAGATCCAGCTCGGCTATCTCAAGGCCCGTCTCAGCCTTTATGTCAGCGGCTATCTCCATCATTATGTCGACGGCATCCTCGAAAGGCTGGGTCTCGAATATCTGAGAGCCTATATGGCAGTGTATTCCTGCAAGTTTGACATTCGGCAGTGAGATGGCTTTCTTCACTGCATTCATTATGCCATTTTCCAGAGGGGTGAATCCGAACTTGGAGTCTATCTGCCCCGTCTTTATATAATCATGGGTATGAGCTTCGATGCCCGGAGTCAGCCTGAGGAGTATCTCCTGCACCGTGCCTCTTTCGCCTGCTATCCGGTCGATGAACTCCATCTCGTGGTAGTTGTCTACCACGAACCTTCCGACCCTGCTTTCCACTCCCATCACAATCTCTTCTTCCGTCTTGTTGTTCCCGTGGAAGTACACCCTGTCCATAGGGAAGCCAGCCTTCAGGGCTGTGAACAATTCCCCTCCTGAAACTACGTCAAGGCAGAGGCCTTCGCTTTCAACTATCTGGCACATTGCCAGGGTTAGAAACGCTTTGCCCGCATATGCTACTCTGTTTTTCCCCTTTACAACCTTAAAGGAATCGTGATATCTCTTGCACTGGTTTCTGATTAGCTGTTCATCCATTACGTACAGGGGGGTTTTATATTGTTCTGCCAGCTCAACAGCACTGATCCCGCCGATGTATAGGGCATTGTCTATTATTTCCATGCTCCCTAATAATTTCATATTATGGCCCCCAATTATAAATTGAATTCAGTTGCTATAAGCTCGATCGCTTTCTGCTTGTCTTCCTGCTTTATTGCGCATGTGATTCTAATCTCTGAAGTTGTTATCATCTTCACTTCAATTTTGTTCAGCTTGAACACCTTGAATACCCTTGCAGCAACTCCCGAGGTCGTCTTCATCCCTATACCCACTATGGAGAACTTTGTGATGTCCTCGTCTATGAACAGCTTGTCCTTTCCTGAATAGAATTTTTCGATTATATCGAGCGCTTCTTTCAGGTCCGCTTTGGGCAGTGTGAAAGATATGTTGACCTTGTTGTTCATAGGCGCCGTCTGGCTTATCATATCAATATTGATCCTCTTCTTTGCAACGCTTTCAAATATGTCCGAAAGCAGGTTAATATCATTGTCGATATCCCTTATCGTTATAGCCACATCGTCGTCGCTAGTTGCCAGTCCAGTTATTGGTTTGCTCTCCATGTTCATCTTGTTTGCTACCTCCTTAATTACCGTTCCTTTTATATCGCTGTTGCTTAAACCTACATATATCGGTATCCCGTACTTCTGACCCAGCTCTATAGACCTTGAATGCATTACCTGGGCTCCGAGGCTTGACAGTTCAAGCATCTCTTCATAGTCTATCTCATCTAGTTTCTTTGCATTCTTATACTTCCTTGGATCGACGCTGTATATCCCGTCAACGTCAGTATAAATCTCGCAGCTTCCTTTAAGCTTAACTGCTATAGCCACTGCCGAAGTATCCGAGCCGCCCCTTCCAAGCGTTGTTATGTCGCCTTCCTCGTTGACGCCCTGGAAGCCTGCAACGATTACTATCTTCCCTTCGTTAAGGCTCTTCTTGATTTTTTTGTTGTCAATGTCATAGATAAGCGACTTTCCGTATTGTCCGCTTGTCTTTATACCGATCTGGTATGCTGTATAGCTTATGGCTTCCTCTCCCAGGCTCTGGATCGCAATTGCGAGAAGTGCGCAGGATATCATCTCCCCAGTGGACAGGAGCGCGTCCATCTCCCTCTTGTCCGGAGTATCCGTAATCTGATTCGCCATTTCGATAAGCTCGTCTGTTGTATCCCCCATAGCCGAAACAACTATTACAAGATCATCGCCCGCCCTTTTTCTTTTGACCACAGTCTCCGCTACCTTTTTGATTTTTTCAATGTTTCCCACGGAGCTTCCTCCGTATTTCTGTACTACGACTGCCATACTATCATCTCCTAAGCTTGTTAATATTAACCATTCTGCTTATAAAAAAATGAACACAGCAAAGGAACACCTCTGCTGTATCCATGACAAATACAACTTTCGTGACTCCTTTGTAGCTCTCCACTTCCAAACAGAAGTGACAACCCTTCATATGTTATATGAAAAGCCAGCAAACAGTCCCGCCGGAATGATTGCTTCGGCTGAAATCCCTTTCTTTGTCCGTCACGGCCTGCCGGCTATGAACAAATACTCTTTATTATCAGCACCTCTACCCTAAGGCATCCATATTTAATTAGCATGATTTATTCTAACATATATAATTATGCAATTCAACCGTTTTTTATGCATTGTTTTGAGAATTATATTTTATAATATTCAGCGAATGCCTTTATTGTATGAAGGTAATCATCGATCCCTGCCAGCTCCCTTATGGAATGCATTGCCAGAACGGCTGTGCCAACGTCAACGGTCTTGATGTTAAGGAGCGATGCCGTCACCGGTCCTATGGTCGATCCGCCTCTTTCATCGGACCTGTTCACGAATTTCTGGACAGGTATGCCCGCCTTCCTGCAGATACCCTCAAAAACCGCGCCCGAGACGGCATCAGTGGTATAGCTCTGGTTGGCGCTTATCTTTATTATAGGTCCCCTGTTTATGACCGGCTTGTTTACCGGATCGCATTTTTCAGCGTAGTTAGGATGGAGCGCATGTCCGAGGTCGCAGGATATCATGAAGGACCTGGACAGAGCCCTGAAGTAATCCTCACGCCCTATGCCCATGGAAAGCGTTATCCTCTCCAGCACAGTCGCCAGGAGAGCTGAGTCTGCACCCTGCTTTGTGGTGTTGCCTACCTCCTCGTTGTCGAAGCATACGAGGACTTTTGTCGAATCAGATTCTCCGGACTCCACCAGCGCCATGACTCCAGCATGGACCATCAGCAGGTCGTCCAGCCTGCCCGAGGATATGAATTCGTCCCGAATTCCCGTAACGCAGCCCTTCTCATATTCATAGAGGAACAGATCGAAATCCAGGATTTTTTTCTCAGGGACGTCCAGCTCCTCGGCTAGCGCCTTTATAAAGCAGCTGCCGCTCTCCAGATTTTCGCTGATGGTCGCCATGAGCGGCAGTACGTCCTTCTGCCTGTTCAGCTCTATCCCGGTGTTGATATTCCTGTTCATGTGTATGGCCAGGTTCGGGATGACAAGTATCGGCTTCCTGAAGTTCACAAGCATCACCTCAGGCTTCATCACGTCGCCGCTCTCGACTGTCACCCTACCAGCTGCGGCAAGGGGCCTGTCCATCCAGGTATTCAGGATAGGTCCGCCGTAAACTTCCGTGTTAAGCTTGACATACGCCCCCTCCGCATTTATCTCCGGCGAAGGCTTTATCCTGAATCCCGGCGAGTCCGTATGGGCTCCTATCATCCTGAAACCCTTCTCGCTAACGTCGCCAAGTCCGGCCACAAAAGCGGTGATCGCCGAGCCGTTCTTGACGGCAAAGTACCTTCCGCCCCTCTCTATTTGCCATCTGTCATCATCCTGAAGCTCGGAAAATCCGTTCTCCAGCAGGATTTTCTTTATGCTGGAGACAGCATGGTACGAGTTCGGGCTTTCATATATAAAATCTATAAGTTCATTTGCAGCTTTAAGTTTATTATCCATTAATCTCCCTCCATATCATTGTCGCATATAGACCAGTATATCACGGGAGGGTTCGGATGGAAACCCGCTATACCGCTGCAACCCAGTTGTCGCGGTTAATTGCTTCCATCTGGTTTTCTTTGCCCTTGATCAGCATCGAAAGCTCCCCTCTTGAATAGTTGATTACGCCTTTGCCGATGCATTCATGGCTGCCCTGCATGTAAACCCTGACCACATCCCCCTTTTGGAAATCGCCTTCCATCGCCACGATCCCCTTTGGCAGCAGGCTTTTGCCATTCTGGGTCAGGGCGACCGCTGCGCCTCTGTCTATATAAATGTTTCCGCTTATTTTCGCATAGAACGCCATCCACTGCAGCCTTGTCTTGAGCCCGCCTTCCTTCGCCTTGAAAAGGGTTCCCCGCGCTGTACCTTCAACGGACTTCACAACGCTGTTCTCCTCCTTAAAGGAGCATATGAATACAGGGACTCCTGCGCTGGTAGCAAGGGCGGCTCCCTTGAGCTTTGTGACCATACCGCCCGTACCGTGGGCGCTTCCTGCTTTGCCTGCGGCGCTGTAGAGTTCGTCTGTTATCTCCTCAACCACATCAATATGCTTAGCGTTTTTATCCTTGCTTGGATTTGCAGTATAAAGCCCGTCTATGTCGGTCAGGATAACCAGAAGATCGCTGTGGAGCATTGCTGCAACCTGTGCCGAGAGGGTGTCATTGTCTCCCAGCTTCAGCTCGTCGATGGCTACGCTGTCATTCTCGTTGATGATTGGCACTGCACCCCTGTTAATCAGCACGGACATCGTATTGAAGGCATTCTTGTACCTTCTCCTGTCAGAGAAATCGCCACGGGTAAGGAGGAGCTGGCCGCAGGTGATTTTGTGCTCGAGAAAGCATTTTGTATACTCCTCCATGAGCAATCCTTGCCCTACTGCCGCTGCAGCCTGCCTGTCCGCGACCCCTGCAGGTCTTTTTGAAAAGCCGAGCCTCCCGAAGCCCGCTGCAATCGACCCTGATGAAACAAGTACAACATTGTGCCCCTCATCCCTCAGGGCGCAAAGCTGGTCGGTGATGTTTTTGATTTTTTCGCTGCAGATGCTGCCGTCTTCCTTCGTTAGCGAGCTTGTTCCTGCCTTGACAACTATTAGTTTCTTTTGCATTGTCATTCTCCTCCTTGATAAAAATAAATTAAAAAAAGCCCTAAGCTGATATACATCAACTTAGGGCAGACTGTTAAACCTGCGGTACCACCTAATTTCAGGAGATTCCTCCTGCACTCTACAGTACAAAGCTTAAAACGCTTGATACTTTTTCCTTGTAACGGCGGAACCCCGGCAAAGCCTACTCGATTTCTCTTTCGGTTAACGGCTCCAAGACTGGTTCAACATTTTTTCAATAAAGTTTCGCACCAACCAACTTTTCTCTGGATATCCGAAATGTTTACTATCTCTCTTCACAGCCTTTGATTCAATTTCGTTCATTTTATCATTATCTTATCCGAAAGTCAATCAAGTTATATTAATAGCAAAAGGATGCCGGTATGGCATCCTTTAATGTTGGATTATTTCACAACTTCATATCCTGCATCTTTCCAGGCTACTATTCCGCCTGGATATCTGTACACGTTTGTATAGCCTTCCTGTATTGCGATTACAGCTCCTACGTCGCTTCTTCCGCATGCTACGAAGCCGCAGTAAACAACCACAGGTGTGTTCTTGTCTGCAGGAAGCAGCTTAACGAAAGCTTCTTTCTGTTCAGCTGTTGTTCCTTCTTCCTGTGTCTTAGGAAGCTCAGCATTTACAGCTCCTTTTATATGCCCGTCAGCAAAGCTTGATGCCGGCATTGTATCGATTACAACCATTTCCTTGCCGCTGTCTACCCACGATTTTAACTCTTCAGATGAGACCAGGCTGTAGCCGCCAGCCTTAGTTTGGTTGACCAGCTTTATTGCAGCAGTTTCAATGCTCACTTCGTTTCCGTCAACTGCGGAGCCTACGGTCTTTGCAGGTGTAGTTGATGTGTCTGTTTTTGATGTGCATCCTGCAAAAACAGCTACAGATAATGCCATTGTCATTAATAGAATAAGTCCTCTTTTTTTCATTGTGGTTCCTCCCTTGATATGTTGAGTTTTTGTCACCAAGATGATGTTACCACAATTTTCGGAACCATTCCCGATGTATTGCAATACTAAATAGAACGACTTTTATTTATCAATCCTTTTTATGAAAGGAGGCTGTGGGTTACAGTATCATTGTTCCAACGCCTTCATTGGAGAATATCTCGAGAAGGAGGGAATGGTCGATTCTACCGTCTATGATGTGGGTCCTCCTGACGCCTCCCTTAAGAGCCTCCCTGCAGCAGTTCACCTTAGGGATCATCCCGCCTGAGATGACCTTCTTTTCTATCAGTCCGTCTATGTCCTCCACATTCAGCTCAGAGATAAGGGAGCTTTCATCCTTCGGATCCCTCAAAACTCCAGGAACGTCTGTTATGAGTATGAACTTTTCAGCCTTAAGTTTGATGCTTATATGTGCCGCTGCCAGGTCTGCATTGATGTTGTATACCATTCCGTCCTCCTGCCCCAGAGCGATCGTCGATATTACCGGAATATATCCTCCACTCAGGCAGTGGCTTATTATGTTGTCGTTGACCTCGGTTATTTCGCCCACGTAGCCGATGTCCTCACCGTCCTTCGTCAGCATCTTCTTTGCTTTCAGAAGATCCGCATCTATGCCGCAGAGGCCTACCGCCTGCCCTCCGTTTTTGTCTATAAGCGCAACAATATCCTTGTTTACCTTTCCAGCAAGAACCATCTGGACCACATCTATGGTTTCCTCGTCAGTGACCCTCAGTCCGTTAACGAACTTGCTTTTCTTGCCGATCCTTCCCAGGAAGTCATTTATTTCGGGTCCTCCCCCGTGAACCACCACAACCTTGATGCCCACGCAGTTCATAAGAATGATGTCCCTGATTACGGAGTCCTTAAGCTTCTCGCTAACCATCGCATTCCCGCCGTATTTTATTACAATTGTCTTTCCGTTGTACTCCTGTATATATGGCAGCGCCTGGCTAAGAACGCTCGCCTTCTGGTAGCTTAAATTCATTTCACTGTTGAACATATTTTACTCCTCCCTCAGGTATCCTGTACCAGCACATCTCATGGAGCGCCCTGGTAGCCATTACATATTTCATCTTCTCTTCCTCACTGCCTGTTACTATGTTGATTACACAGTCAAACTCCAGCCCCTTGGCAAAGTAAACCGGAAGAGCCGCTGTGCCGCCTTTGTAGATCATATCCTCTCTGTCGAAGATGACGATTTTCGTCTTCTCCCTAACCAGTTTCCCTATAGCCCTTGCTTCGGCCATGTTTCTGCATATCAGGGCTATGCTCTCATATCCAGCTTTCTCGTATTCTGCTATCTTTCGCCCTATATCGCCTATCAGCATGGACACGTCGTCGTAATCCCTCTCCTCGACTGCGCTTCCTTCCCTTACAACCGGGATTATTGAATCGCTCTTGAGGAAACGGTTGGAAAACTCCATGATCTGCTTTGTGGATCTGTAGCTTGTGCGCAGCTTGAAGTTTTCAACTTCGCATCCCTTCAGTACGCTTCCCAGGCTGTTCATGGCGGTTTCGCCCGCAGAAGGCATAAGCCTCTGGTTTGAATCCCCCACGACGGTGAACGACCTGCAGCCTGTAAGCTCCTGCAGGACTCTGAACTGGAGGGCCGAGAAGTCCTGGGCCTCGTCTATTACTATATGCTTAGTCTCCTCCTTGACCTTCATCCCCTCAAGCTTTACAGAAAGGTAAAGGATAGGTGCGAGGTCGTGAAACGCCAGCTCTCTTCCTGCATTGAAGACGTTGTATATATCCAGCACCGATGGATTTTCAAGCCATTCAAGGCTCTTCCTGGCGTTACCTGCCTCTCTGACCACATCCCTGATGTCGTTCTTCCTCACGAACTCCAGATTGTTGCCTTCGATTTCCATCTCGGCTTCGCTCATGGACTCCATTTTCTCTTTGTGCTTTCGCTGTATTTCATTAACCAGCCTCCAGCTCTCGTCCTTTATCTTAGAGAATATGATCCTCCTGATCTTTTTGCTTCTTCTGAACAGAGGCATGCTCCTGAAATAATCCCCGAACATCCTTCTGATTTCCTCCGAGGACAGGATGACATTGCCGTAATATTTTACTTCCCTGATTCTGAAATGATTTTCGTCCAGGTCCGCGATAAGCTTGTCCAGGGCCTCCACATACTCTTCCGATTCCTTGTATCTCCAGTCCTCGACGCAGGTTTTTTCTGAATTCGCTATGCGCTCCATGGAATCCTGATAGGATACCAGCCCGGGGTTGCCTATCATATCCAGGGCGAACTCCCTGAATGTAGCCTGCCTTATTCCGGTTTCCCCCAGGCTAGGCAGAACTGTCGATATATAGTCCATGAAGATGTTGTTCGGCCCTATGATCAGGACCTTGTCCTGCAGCACGTCCCTGAAATTGTACAGAAGATAGGCCACCCTGTGAAGCGCTATGGTTGTCTTTCCGCTGCCGGCAACGCCGTCAACCACTATTGTCTTATTCCTGTCGTACCTGATCAGCCTGTCCTGCTCAGCCTGTATGGTCATTATGATGTCCTTGAGCTTGTCCCCTGCTTTTTTTGACAGGACCATCTGCAGAATGTTGTCGGTTATCTCAGAGGAGGAGTCGAACATGCCTTCCAGCTTGCCTTTCTTGATTATGAACTGCCTCTTCTGAAGCACCTCCATCCAGACCTCGCCCATAGGCGCCTTGTAGCTGAGCTTTCCAAGTTTTCCCGCATAGTAAAGTGCCGCCACAGGCGCCCTCCAGTCAACGATGACGGGTTCAAGGTCGTTTTCCCTGTTAAGCCCGAATCTTCCGATATAAAACTCCTCGTCAGAATGTCCGTCCTGCTCCCTGCATACGATTTTCGCAAAGTACGGTGCTTCCCTCAGTATTGTCAGCTCCTTGAGCTTTCTGTCGATCATTCCGAAAGCCTCTTCGCTTATATACCTCTCATGGTCAAAGTACTCGGCTATCTTGTCCTCATCGTCCTTGAATTCCTCGACAGCCTCTTTCCTGTACTTCACAATATGCTCTGAAATTGATTTCCTTTTAACCACATAGCTCAAGGTCTCTTCCGAAATGATATTTTCGACCTGCTCAAGCTTCGCCTTCTCCAGGTTCAGCTCGATATCATAATTATCCATTATTCTATCTCCTCCTGTGGATTCAGATACAGGACCGCCATCTCAGCCAGCACCGCA
Organism: Bacillota bacterium; assembly: GCA_017861315.1. Taxonomy (GTDB): domain Bacteria; phylum Bacillota; class Clostridia; order Clostridiales; family Clostridiaceae; genus UBA699. The sequence goes on from JAGFXP010000002.1 coordinate 43,897, forward strand.
GCTGTTCTGTGGATTATATCCTCGTCCACATCAAATTCCGGGCTGTGAAGGGGATTCACAATCCCTTTTTTCACATTCCTGTTCCCTACAAATATATACGTTCCGGGAACCCTTTCTCCGAAACTGGAGAAGTCCTCTCCTATCATGGTAGGCTTGTCTACCAGCTGGACGTTCTTGGCTCCCATTATTTTTGCCGCCGCCACGGAAGCTATGGAAGTTATCTCAGGGTCGTTGATCACCGGCGGGTGGTATGGTATGAAGGTGAATTCGTAGTTTGCCCCGTTAGCCTCGGTTATCCCCCGCAGTATCCCCTCCATTATGTCCGGGATCTTTTCCCTTGTCTCATAGGACAGCGTCCTTATGGTACCCTCCAGGTATGCATTCTCGGGGATTATGTTGTGCGCGGTGCCCGCATTGAATTTGCCTATCGTCAGCACGGCCGGCTCCAGAGGATCAAGGCTCCTGCTTATGATGGTCTGGAACGCCATGTACACCTCGCAGGCCACAGCTATGGGATCTATGCACTTGTGCGGCTGCGCTCCGTGCCCGCCCCTGCCAAGTATGGTTATCTTGAAGTTGTCGCTTGCAGCCATCAAGGCTCCGGGTCTTACCCCTATCTTTCCCGAATCTATGCTTGGCCAGTTGTGCGCTCCGACGACGGCGTCGACGGCAGGATCCTCCAGGACCCCCCCGTGTATGGTCATCTCCGCGCCGCCTTCTTTTTCCTCGGCAGGCTGAAAGAGAAATTTGACCGTGCCGTGAAGCTCATCCTTCAAGCCTGAAAGTATTATTGCAGCGCCGAGCAGCCAGGTCAGGTGGGCGTCATGGCCGCATGCATGCATGAACTCGGGATAAATCGACTTGTATTCCGCATCGTTGTTCTCATGGATCCTCAGGCAGTCCATGTCCGCTCTCAGAAGTATAGTCTTTCCGGGATGCTTCCCTTCAAGGATTCCCAGGACCCCCGTAACCCCTATGCGGGTTTTCACCTTGATCCCGTATTCTTCGAGTATTCTCGCCACAATCTCCGCAGTCCTGACTTCATGAAGACCTATCTCCGGGTGCTTGTGAACGTCCCTCCTGATCTTTATAAGCATATCCTTAATTTCTTTTGATTTTTCTATGATATAAGCTTCAAACATTTCCCGTTCTCCATCCGCATTTAGACTATTAATATTATACAATAAATATAGCACATTTATTACAAAAAAATCATCGAGAATGAATAAAAATTCATTCTCGACTTCGCAAATTGTTTTTATTTTAGTACGCTCTTCCCCAGTATACAACTTCTTTTGCAGGTTTTCCGCAGCAAACGCATGTTTCTGCGATTCTCTCCTGCTCGAAAGGTATGCATCTTGAGCTTGCGCCGGTCTCTTCCTTTATCTGCTCTTCGCAGGCAGTGTCTCCGCACCACATTGCTCTGACGAAGCCTGTCTTGTTGTCCAGGACATCCTTGATCTCTATCATCGATCTGCAGTCTGTTGTTCTCTCCTCGACATGCTTCTTAGCATCGCTGAGCATAGAATCATGGATATCGTCAAGAACCTCCTGGATCCTTGTTTCGATTTCATCAAGTGAAACCACTATCTTCTCCCTTGTGTCTCTTCTTACCAGCACAGCCTGGTTGTTCTCGATTTCTCTTGGTCCAAGCTCAACACGGACAGGAACGCCCTTCATCTCGTATTCGTTGAACTTCCAGCCCGGCATCTTGTCTGAATCGTCTATCTTGACCTTGAAGCTCTTCTTGAGTCTGTCCTTAAGTGCCCTTGCAGTATCAAGGACGCCTTCCTTATGCTGTGCGACAGGAATAACGACAACCTGGATCGGCGCTATTCTTGGCGGGAGCTTAAGCCCGCTGTCATCTCCGTGAACCATTATTATGGCTCCGATAAGTCTTGTTGTAACAGCCCAAGTGGTATAGTGAGGGTGCTGGAGCTGCCCGTTCCTGTCAAGGAAGGTTATATCGAATGCTTCGGAGAAGTTAGTTCCCAGGTAGTGTGATGTTCCTGCCTGAAGCGCTTTTCCGTCATGCATGAGGCTCTCGATTGTGTATGTGTCGTCGGCGCCTGCAAATTTCTCCTTTTCAGTCTTCTTGCCCATGACAACAGGCATAGCCAGCATGTTTTCGCACAAGTCCTTGTACATGTTAAGTATCATGAGAGTATGGCCTTCAGCCTCCTGCTTTGTCTCGTGGATGGTATGGCCTTCATGCCAGAAGAATTCAGTGGTCCTTAGGAACGGCCTTGTTGTCTTTTCCCATCTAACAACGGAGCACCACTGGTAGTAAAGCTTAGGCAGATCCTTGTAGGACTGCACTATCTTTGCGAAATGCTCGCAGAAGAGCGTCTCAGATGTAGGCCTGACTACGAGTCTCTCTTCAAGCTCTTCATCTCCTCCGTGGGTTACCCAGGCAACCTCGGGAGCGAAGCCTTCAACGTGGTCCTTCTCCTTCTGAAGAAGGCTCTCAGGTATGAACAGAGGCATTGCAACGCTCTCATGCTCTGTCTCCTTGAATCTTGCATCCAGGTGCCTCTGGATGTTTTCCCATATAGCATTTCCATAAGGACGGATTATCATGCAGCCCCTTACGCTTGAGTAATCTGCAAGCTCCGCTTTTTTAACAATGTCTGTATACCACTGAGCAAAGTCTACGTCCATCGGTGTGATTTCCTGAACAAATTTTTTAGCTTTTTCCATGAATATTTTCCTCCCGTTTTTAAATTAAAATAAAAAAAGCCCCGGATCCCAAAAGGGACCGAGGCTATGTCGGCGGTACCACCCTGCTTAATATATGCACTCATGCACATATTCACTCAAATTGATAACGGTCAATGCCGCTGCATCCTACTGCTACTTCGGTACAGTTCTCCAAGGAAGGTTCGATATGCTCTTGATGGGAATGTTTCACCAGGCGATTCCCTCTCTGCAAAAAGATAAATACCTACTAACCCTTTTCGTCGAATTTAGTATTATCATAAATTAATTGCTTGAGATTGTCAACAATTAATTTAATTCAAAAAATTCGTTTGCAATGTTGACGGATTCCTTAGCGTCCCTGCCGTAAAAATCCGCACCTATGGATTCCGCATAGCTTTCATTGAGCACTGCGCCTCCAACCATTACCCTGCATCCGGGACAGTGCTCCTTAAGGTGGGCTATGGTTTCCTCCATGTTGCAGACCGTGGTGGTCATGAGTGCGCTGAGCCCCACAAGCCTTACATCCTTTTCCAGCACCGCACCGAGTATGGCCTCCTTAGGCACGTCCTTGCCAAGGTCTATGACTTCGAAGCCGTAGCTCTCGAGGAGCACCTTGACTATGTTCTTTCCTATGTCGTGCACATCCCCTTTTACTGTTGCCAGCACGATCCTGCCCTTGTTCACCTCCTCAGATGAAGTTGCCGCGATCTTTTCCTTTATGGCCGTGAATGCGTTTCTCACTGTCTCTGCAGACTGGATGAGCTGCGGCAGGAATATATCGCCCTTCTCATACTTGTCGCCTACCAAATCAAGAGCCGGGATAATATATCCGTTTATGACTTCAAGAGGCTCTGAATTTTCAAGGAGCTTGACCGTTGCGCCCAGCGCTTCTTCCTTGAGGCCCTTTTCTATGATCTCTGCAAGCCCGTGGACGCCCGGTCCGCTTTTCTTCAGAGCCTCGCCCTCGGTGTTCTTGTAAATTTCAACATATTTTTCACAGTTTTCATCCTGGAACCAGAGGACCTTGAATGCGTTTATGACATCCAGCATACCCTTGTCGAGGGGATTTATGATAGGCAGATCAAGACCCGCAGTGAGGGCTGCAGTCAGGAATGTCCTGTTGAGCAGCCCCCTGTTCGGAAGACCGAAGGACACATTTGAAACTCCCAGAACCGTCTTGACTCCAAGCTTCTCCTTGACCATCTCCAGCGCTTTCAGTGTCTCCCTGACTTCCTTCTGCTGGGCAGCCGCGGTTAGAGTAAGGCAGTCGATGTATACATCGCTTCTGTCTATGCCGTAGCTTTCCGCCTTTTTCACAATCTTCCCGGCTATCTCGCATCTTCCCTCTGCGGTTGCAGGAATGCCTTTGGAATCAAGGGTCAGCCCCACCACCGCTGCGCCGTATTTCTTTATTAGAGGGAGGACCCTGTCCAGGATCTCGTCTTCCCCGTTCACTGAATTGACTATCGCTTTTCCGTTGTAAATCCTGAGGGCCTTTTCAATGACCCCAGGATTGTTCGAGTCGATCTGCAGTGGTACGTCGATTATGGACTGAAGCTCCTCTATTACCTTGACCATCATCTCTTCCTCGTCAATCTCAGGGAGCCCCACATTGACATCAAGTATATCCGCACCCGCTTCAACCTGGGCTATGGCTTCCCTCATTATATAGTCCAGGTCGCCCTTCTTGAGCGCTTCCTTGAAAAGCTTCTTTCCTGTAGGGTTTATCCTCTCACCGATGATCCTCACTTCATCTATTTTCACAACCTTAGTAGGCGTGCAAACGCTGCTGCCCATTTTCTTTTCAAGCGTCCTTGCCTCCATTGTCCCGAGAGTTTCAGCGAGAAGCCTGATGTGCCTGTCCGTGGTTCCGCAGCAGCCGCCCAGCACCCTGGCTCCCTTTTCAGCAAATCCCCTCATGCACTCTGCAAACTCTTCAGGCGTTACCCTGTACTCCGTCTTTCCGTTCACTACAACAGGTATCCCTGCATTGGGCTGCACCATGACAGGAACGTCGGAAAGCTCGAGTATCCTGTCAATAAGAGGCTTCATCTCTATCGGACCCAGTGAGCAGTTGACTCCCAGTGCGTCAACTCCCAACCCTCTTGCGGTGATCACCATCGCTTCGGCGCTGCAGCCTGTGAAGGTTCTTCCGCTCTCTTCAAAGCTCATGGTGAAGAATACAGGCAGGTCGGAATTCTCTTTTGCGGCCAGTATAGCCGCCTTTGACTCGTAAAGGTCGGTCATGGTTTCTATGAGGATGAGGTCTGCTCCGCTCTTTACCCCCTGGACAACCTGCCTCCTGAATATATCATACGCATTCTCAAAGCTCAGTGTTCCCATAGGCTTAAGCAGCTCTCCTATCGGCCCTATGTCAAGCGCAACATGGCCATCCCCGGCTCCGATGGCCTCCCTGGCATTGGCAACCGCCGCATCCACCGCTTCTTCCACCGTAACGCCTGAGTTCTTAAGCTTCAGTTCGTTTGCCCCGAAGGTATTTGTTGTTACGACCGTCGCGCCTGCATCAAGATATTTCTTGTGGATATCTATTATCACATCCCTGTTCCTGATGTTCAGGACCTCAGGCAGTTCGCCGGCTTTGAGGCCGGTGTCCTGAAGCATAGTCCCCATGGCTCCGTCAAATATGATAAATCCGTTCTTCAATCTTTCCCTAAGTTCCATTTCAATCCTCCATCTTTTTGTATGCGCATTCTCTGGTTTTTCCGCACGCTGCGCATCCGCTTTTTCTGCCGCAGTTTTCGGCAGCGATTCCCATGACCGCCGTCACTGATTTCCTCGGCAGGAGTATGTTTGTTGATGAGGCGGTAAGGCCTATCCTCCTGCCTGCATCCAGCACCTCCAGGAACCGCTTCTGGATCCCTATCGGCAGGTCGCCGTAGCCCGGACTGAACCTGGATGTAAGATGCTCCCCTTCAGCCAGGTCCTCCTTCTCTATATCTTCACAAATCCTGTCGCATACAGCTTCAATTAAAGCAGTCGCGCAGGCATCCAGAACGAGCGCCTTGGTCAGGTCCGCCTTTTCATAATACCTTATCTTCTTGTCGACTTCGCTCCCCAGGGTTGCAGCCATGAGTACGCATGAACCCGAGGCGCTCAGGTGCTTTAGGATCGCTTGCCCCGGCAGCTCGAACAGCCCGTTCTCCAGCGAAACCGATCTATCCCGGTCAGTTATGCCGAAAGTCCTGCAGATGTATTTCGGTGCAGCAATACCCTTAAGCTCCTCCATGCATTCGCAGACAAGCCGCTCCAGCCTTTCGCCGACCGCCTGGTTCCTGTGGCCCAGGTATCTCAGGACTTCCTTCCTGTCTATCTCAACATTTTCCATAAACTATACCGCCTCGTTAAGCGCCGTTCTTATGGAGCCTATGTTCTCCGTGATCTTCTTGGCGACGTAAGGATTGTTCATTGTGTAGAGGTGCACGCCTGGGGCTCCTGAGGATATCAGGTCAACTATCTGGTCAAGGGCAAACGCTATCCCAGCCTCCCTGAGTGCAACCGGGTCGTGTTCGTACCTGTCCATGATCCTGAGGAATTTTTTTGGGATGGCTGTCCCGCACATATTTATTGTCCTCTCGATCTGCTTCTTGTTTGTTACAGGCATGATTCCGGCCTGTATTGGGATGTTTATGTTTTTCTGCTTTGCTTTGTTGACGTACTCGTAGTAGTGGTTGTTGTCGAAGAAGAGCTGCGTTGTGAAGTGCTCAGCGCCGGCGTCGGCCTTCAGCTTAAGGATCTCCATCTCATGCTTCATGTCCTTGTTTTCGGTATGGCCTTCAGGGTAGCAGGCGGCCGAGATTCCCATTCCGCTGGTATGCTTCAGGTAGCCGATGAGCTCGTTTGCATATTTGAAATCTCCCGGGGTGAACTGATTCACCGGAACGTCGCCTCTTAGCGCAAGCACATTCTCTACTCCGTTTTCCCTAAGACCCTTCACTATTGTGTCTATGGTCTCCATCGTAGAGCTTATGCATGTAAGGTGCGCCAGGGATTCGATGCCGTACTTGTTTTTCACCAGGGATGCAAGCTCTGTTGTCCTGTCGTTTGACAGGTTTCCGCCTGCACCGTAGGTTACGCTTATGTAGTCGGGTGCCAGCGAGCTCAGCTCGTCTATGGTGTCAAAAACGGTCTTTATTGGCGACGTCAGTTTTGGCGGGAATATTTCAAACGAGTATACGACTTTTTTCTCTTTAAACAATTTGCCTATTTTCATATTCAATTCTCCTTTAAAAGTTATATTTAAAACAAAAAACTCTCCGCCGGCAATGACGAAGAGAATAAAAAAAGCAAGTATTACACTTATCTCTCAGCATCGCTGCAGGATTTAGCACCATGTATGCAAATGAAACATACTGGTTGCCGGGTTTCATAGGGCCAGTCCCTCCACCTCTCTAGATAAGAACGCGATATTAAATTATAAAATATATTATACTAAAACATTTATGTCAAAGCAATGTTTTTTTTAAGACGAATTATATTATAATAGAATAAAGCTATTCAATATAATTGGGGAGGTATGTCATGATAAACACTGAAAAAAATTTGAGAGTTGCAGTAGTACAGGCTGCACCTGTGATCATGGATCTTGAGGCCACTTTGGAAAAGACGCTGGACCTCATAAAGGAAGCTGCCGCAAAGGGAGCAAAGCTCGTTGTATTCCCTGAGTCATTCATCCCTGCATATCCGAGAGGCTTCTCCTTCGGCTTCGTGATAGGAAGCCGAACAATGGAAGGAAGGGAGGACTGGAAAAGATATTACGACAATTCTGTAGCCGTTCCGGGCCCAGTCACGGACATCCTTGGAAATGCGGCAAAGGATGCCGGCATATACCTCTCCATCGGTGTCACCGAAAAGGACGGCGACGGGAGGACTGCATCCCTTTACTGCACGAACCTTTTCTTCGGGCCTGACGGAAAATTCCTGGGCAAGCACAGGAAGCTCAAGCCTACCGGATCAGAACGCTACATATGGGGCGAGGATGACGGGAGCACCCTTACAGTCATAGATACCCCTTACGGCAGGATGGGCTCCCTGATCTGCTGGGAGAACTACATGCCGCTGGCAAGGGTCGCCCTCTATATGAAAGGCGTGACAATCTATATTGCCCCTACCGCAGACTCAAGGGATGAGTGGCAGAACACAGTGAAGCACATCGCCCTTGAGGGAAGATGCTTCGTCATAGGCTGCAACCAGTATGTGGAGAAAAGCATGAACCCTTCCGACATGAACAGCTACCATGAGCTGGACAGCCAGCCGGAGATCATGTGCCCCGGCGGAAGCTGTGTGGTCAGCCCTTACGGAAAATACCTTGCAGGCCCTGTATTCAACACTGAGGATATCCTCATAGCCGACCTGGATCTGGACCAGGCAATATCGAGCAGGATGGACTTCGATCCCGTTGGACACTACTCAAGGCCCGACATCTTCGAACTTATAGTTCACGAAAAATAGGCAAAAAAAGTGTGGAGCGATCCACACTTTTTTTACTGCCTGCATTTCCCTTAATCTTCGAGCATAGAAGTGCAGTTAGGACACCTGGTCGCTTCAAGCGGAATTTCGCTTAAGCAGTACCTGCATTTCTTCGTTGTAGGCTCAGCAGCTTCCTCTTTTTTCTTGAAACGGTTGAGCTGTTTTACAACTATGAATATGGATAATGCGATGATCAGGAAATCTATGATGTTGTTAATGAAGAGACCATAATTCAGCGTGGCTACGCCTGCGGCCTTCGCCTCCTCAATAGTCTTGAAAGCGCCATCCCCCAGGGTTATAAACCGGTTTGAAAAGTCAACATTGCCCAGGATCATTCCAACAAGAGGCATGATGATGTCGCTCACCAGCGATGATATGATTTTGCCAAATGCTCCGCCTATGATGATACCGACTGCCAGGTCTATCATGTTGCCTTTCACAGCAAATTCTTTGAATTCTTTCCACATAAAGATACCCCCCCCTTTTGTAATTGTTAGTATGATTATAGCATATATCCAGGGCATAAAAAATGCCTCCCTGTCAGGAAAGGCATTTTCTACGTGTGTACTATGAGGGTATTTTATTTGGGTTTAAACTAGGATGCTGCTGCTGATATTACAAGGGATAAATATTTTTCCTCTGAGGAAGATCCTCTTGAGGTGAGAACTATAGGAACCTTAGCTCCTACAATGAAGCCTGCCATCTTTGCGCCTGCGGAATATACCAGGCATTTGCCGAGTATATTTCCAGCAGTGATGTTTGGAACTATCAGTATGTCCGGATCCCCGGCAACAGGGCTTACAAAGCCTTTTATTTCGCCGGATTCCTTATTCATCGCTATGTCGTAGGATATAGGCCCTTCGACAATGCAGCCCGTTATTTCGCCGTTCTGGTTCATTTCCTTTAGCTTGCCCGCATCTACCGACTCAGGCATCTTCGGATTGACAGTCTCCACGGCTGCAAGCACTCCTACCTTGGGATTTTCGTATCCCAGGGAATGCAGCACTCCAACGGCGTTTTCAATTATCTTTTTCTTCTGCTCCAGGTCAGGATACATCATCATTCCGCCGTCTGTAGTTATCAGAAGCTTGTGATAGGATGGAACCTCCTGTATGCTTACATGGGACATGACCTTCCCTGTCCTCAGGCCTTTTTCCTTGTCGACAACAGCCCTTAAAAGGTCTGCAGTCTGGAGTTTGCCTTTCATTATGAAGTCTACCTGGCCGTTTCTAGCCAGCTCCACAGCCTTAGCTGCAGCTTCATTGTCGTCAGCTGCTTCTATTATAGAATCGTCGCTTACTGTTTTTCCAAGCTTTGCTGCGATTTCCTTGATTTTTTCCTTGTAGCCTATAAATACAGGTTCTACTATGTTGTTTTCCGCTGCATGGAATACTGCTTCCAGCGCATGCTCGTCATGAGCAGCCGCGACAGCAACTTTCTTCCTGCCTTCGAAACTCTGGACCTTTTTAATAAGCTCGTCAAAATTTTTGATAACCATTAGGAAGCCCCCTTGATTAATTTATTGCGTCCATTCCTGCCTTGAGCGCTTTTATGTTAAGCTCAACGAAAGCTGGTTTTACGTTGTTTCTTATGATCTTTTCCCAGTCGATTTCTGTAAGCTTCATAGCCTTTATCAGTGCGCCAAGAAGAACGATGTTCATAGTCTTTGGGTTTCCGATTTCTTTTGCGATTTCAGCAGCGTTTATTACAGTTGTGTGTGCGCTTGCTTTCAGAGTGTCAAGTATTCCTTCAGGATAGTCAACCTTCCCCGAGAGGATAGGAGCTGACGGGATCTTGTAGTCGTTAACGACAACCTTTCCTTCCGGCTTGAGGTATTCCAGCATTCTAAGAGCTTCCATCATTTCAAAGGAAACCAGTATGTCCGCTCCTCCGATTTCTATAACCGGCGACTGAACTTTCTCTCCGTATCTTACCTGGGAGGAAACCGATCCTCCTCTCTGGGACATGCCGTGGATCTCGCTCATTTTTACATCGTAGCCTGCTTCCATAAGGCCTGTAGTTAAAAGTTTACTAGCCAGAATAGTACCCTGTCCGCCTACTCCAACCAACATTATGCTTTTTGTCATATTATTTTGCCTCCTTTTCGATAGCTTTCACAGGACATACCTGAGCACATACTTCACAACCAACGCAAGTGTTGGCATCTATAACAGCTTTCTTTGTTTCCTTGTTGAAGGAGATTGCAGGACATCCAACTGTGATGCACTTCTTGCAGCCTATGCATTTTGCTTCATCAACCTTGCACTTGCTAGTGAATACTCCACAGAACTCGTCCTTGTCTTCCTTAGATAATTTTTTCAGGACGCAAGGCCATCTTGTGATTATAACTGATGACTCGTCCAAATCAAACGCCCAGTCAATAGTCTCTTTTACTGCCTTCAGGTCGTTCGGGTTAACCACTCTTACGTTTTTAACGCCGAATGCCTTGACAACTTCCTCGATGTTAACTATCTGGGTTGATTCGCCCTGGAGCGTGTATCCGCTTCCCGGATTTTCCTGGTGTCCTGTCATTCCTGTAATTCTGTTGTCAAGTATTACGTTTATCGAGTTGCCTTTGTTGTATATTGTGCCGAGAAGAGAGTTTATGCCTGAGTGGAAGAACGTTGAGTCGCCAAGCACTCCAACAGCTCTCTTAGCGTTGTCTTCCTTCATGTTGAATACCTGCTGAGCTCCGTGAGCCATGCTCAAGCTTGCTCCCATGCATACCGCTAAATCCATTGCGTTGTATGGAGGTGCAAATCCGAGTGTGTAGCAGCCTATGTCTCCTGATATTACAGCGTCTTTTCTCTTTCCTATTTCATAGAAGAATCCTCTGTGCGGGCAGCCTGCGCAGAGTGACGGCGGTCTTGGAACAACCTTGCTCTTGTCGTATTCTATAGACTCCAGAGATTTGCCGTATACTGCTTTCCTGATTACGTCGGAAGTCATTTCTCCCATGTAAGGGAATACATCCTTGCCTATGCAGTCGATGCCGAGCATCTTAAACTCATTTTCTATTATTGGATCGTTTTCTTCGATTACGTAGATCTTGTCAACCTTTGAAGCGAATTCCTTCATCATCTTGTGAGGAAGCGGATTTGTGAATCCAAGCTTAAGGTATGAAGCGTCTTCTCCGAAAACTTCTTTAGCAAACACATAGCAGCAGCCTGATGTAACTACACCTATTTTTGAATCCTTGATTTCCATGAAGTTCAAAGGAGTAGTTTCTGAATACTCAGCAAGCTTAATCATTCTTTCTTCAACTTTGACTCTGAGTTTTCTTGCGTGAGCCGGAACAGTTACAGTCTTTTCTGCATTTTTCACGTATTCCTTTATGTTCACTTCTTTTCTGTCTTCGCACTCAACTATGCATTTTGAGTGGCAGAGTCTTGTTGTCACTCTGAAAAGTACAGGAGTGTCGTACTGTTCGCTCACGTCGAAAGCTGTCTTGAGCATGTCCTTTGCTTCCTGGCTGTCAGCCGGCTCGAACATAGGAATCTTTGCGAACTTTGCATAGTTCCTGTTATCCTGCTCATTCTGTGATGAATGCTGACCTGGTTCATCGGCAGAAACAAGGACAAGTCCTCCGTTAACGCCTGTATATGCATTTGTGAAAAGCGGGTCTGCCGCAACATTTACTCCTACGTGTTTCATTGATGATATGGCTCTTGCTCCTGCAAATGAGGCGCCGATTACAAATTCCAGTGCAACCTTTTCATTAGTTGCCCATTCAGCTTTGATGTCCTCTTTGTATAGTGCCAGGTTCTCAAGGATTTCCGTGCTAGGTGTGCCCGGATATGCGGATGCATATCTTACGCCCGCTTCGTAAGCTCCACGAGCTATGGCTTCATTTCCTGTAAGTAATTTTTTCATGTTCTTTCCCCTTTTCCATATATTTTAATTATTTTCTTTAGCGATATTGAATTTAGCCTTCAGTGTATTCGTGGGCTTCTTCTTCGCCCTTCAGCACCCTGATAGCACCCTGTGAAAGGGCCTCCATTTCGTTTTCGCCCGGCACTATTACAACCGGAGCTATGAACTTCACGCTTTTTTCTATTGCCGATGTTATGAATTTAGAATATGCTATCCCCCCGGTAACAATGATTCTATCAACTTCTCCATCCACGACTGTTGCCAGCTCCCCTATGCCTTTAGCTATCTGGTAAGCCATCGCACTGTATACAAGCTTCGCATGCTCGTCGCCGTTCTCTATCATTTTCTCTACGTCGAGAGCGCTGTTTGTTCCGAGAAGCGAAACCAATCCGCCTTTTCCTCGAAGCTTCTTGCTTACAACAGACCTTTCTTCTCTGTAGCAGAGGTTCATCATTTCTTTTGCCGGTATCCTTCCCGATCTTTCAGGTGAGAATGGGCCTTCGTCGTCGGATACTATGTCCACCATTTTCCCTTTTTTAAGAGCGCATACCGAAATGCCTCCGCCCAGATGGGTCACTATGAGGTTCAGGTCCGTTAACTCCTTGCCCATTTCTTTGGCTGTCTTTATTGCTACAGCCCTCATGTTCAGAGCATGTGCAAAGCTGCTTCTCTTGATTTCGGCTATGCCTGTTATCTTAGCTATAGGCTCCATTTCGTCGACCGCTACTGAATCGTAGATGAATGCCGGAATCTTAAGCGGCTCCGCCATTGCGAAGGAAATTATCGCACCCAGATTAGATGCATGTTCAACAACCGGATTGTTCTTCAGTCTTTCCACCATCGGTCCGTTGACCCTGTATGCTCCGGATTTTACCGGCGGCAGCAGTCCGCCTCTTCCGACTACGGCATCCAGCTCTTTTACATCAAAATTGTTTTCTTTCATAACGCTCAGTATTGCATCGTATCTCATCTCATACTGGTCTGCAATTTTCTTGTATTTCTCCAGCTCTGAGTTCGGATGCTCGATGTTTGTTTTGAAAACCTGAGCGGCATCGTCGAATAATGCGATTTTTGTGGATGTTGATCCAGGATTGATTGCCAAAATTTTGAATCCCATGTGAAACCTCCTAATTATTTTTTGGTTTTTTCTTTGCGAAAGCCAGTATTCCGCCGAGTGCTACGGAAAGGAATGCAGCTGCTATTACCCTGTATTCTGCAGGAAGCAGGAATACGATTGTGTGCGCTGGTATCCAGAATATCGGAACTGTCTTAAGAATAACGAAGGAGAAGAATCCTTCCCAGTCGATCCTCTTGGTTATGCTGGTAACTGTTATGTTGCTTACATTTTCATATTTCATGTCCAGGTATGTGTCTGTGAACCTGTGAAATATCATCATGGCAGGACCAAATGACAGGTTCATTGCAGAAGATACGAAAAATGCCCATAAGAAATTATTTCCCTGTCCAGGCAGAAGCCCTTTTGTCATTGCTGCGGTTACTCCTCCCGAGAAAATTGCGAAGGTCAGAGTTATGGCCATTCCCAGGACACCCCAAATTATCGCCCTGAAAATCCAGCCCTTCGGCGCTGCCCATCCTGAGGTTATTATCCTGATAGCGAGCAGCTCGCCCATTGTTGCAAGAATACAAAATTTGACGAAGCCCGCCAAATACGGATGGCTTGTGGTAAAGCTGACAAATACAGCATGGGTTGCCGGAACTATTAGTATCGCAGCGATCACCGCAAGGCCCAAGCCCCAAATTAAATCCCCTTTTTTCAAAGATAACACTCCTAACTATTTTGAGTTAATATTATATTAATTATTGCCAAGATATTATAAGAGCAATAACCGTGCCAAAAGAAGTTTGGCCCTGATTCAACCTTTTTAGATGGTATATTATAAATTTACTGCAAACAATGGGTATAACGGGGTCAATGGTATATCCCATTTAACCCGGTAATGTGGTATAATAAATTCATATCGTCTATAAGAGGAGATAAAAAATATGAAAACCATAGCCTTACTGAATTATGATCCGAAATCGGCAGAGATATACGCCGCACAGATAGAGAGCGTTTTTTCAAACAATATAATCGTGAAGAAGTACAGCATAAATACCGGTCCTGTCAGCGGTACGATCCACGCCGACCTTGTGCTCGTGCAGGATGAGGATGTCTACGAAAAATCAAAGCGGAGCATCCCGGAGGATACCCCTATAATGTTCTGCTACAGAACAATCTCCAAGGATGGCTATTACAAGATACTTAACCTTCCCGAGCACAGCGAAGTTTACATACTTGACGAAACTCTTGAAATGGCCAAGGATATAATCTCAATCATATATGAGAAAGGTATAAGAAACCTTACCCTTCTTCCGGCATGCCCTGAAAACATTCAGGATCTCAGAAACAAGACAGTAATAATCCTGGGGGTGTCCAGCGCAATGCCGCATGACGCCAAGGAGATCATAAACATAGGCAGCAGCCTGCTGGACATAATAACAATCGTAAGCCTTGGCTTCAGGCTCAAGCTGGATTACCTCATCCAGAACAAGGACATCCAGAGCAGCTACAGCGAAATTATTCCGGCGAACTACGGCCTGGCTGATCTCCTGGGAAAATTCAACATAACCGAAGGCATGCTCAACGTGCTCCTTAATGTAATCGAAGACGGAGTAGTAAGCATCGATATAAACGGTGGCTTGAACTCCCTGAACGAAAGAGCAAGGCAGATACTCGAGATAAGGGATGAAAATCTTAACAGCTGCAATGCGATTGAGCGTCTCCCGAACATCCCCTTCAGCGAAGTGCTGCAAAAACGGCGACCGGTCAAGGACATGCTCATAAAAATAAACGGCTACGACGTAATCGTGTCCGTCGAGCCGATTTTCCACTCAGGCAAGCTTTTCGGAGCTTACGCCATAATGAAGGAATTCGGCGAGGCTGAACTCAAGCAGCACAAGTTCAGGACAAGGATCATAGGCAAGGGCCATAAGGCCAAATACAACTTCAACAACATAGTGGGCGGCAGCGAGGAGATAACAAGCTGCAAGGAGAAGGCCATGAGGATGGCCGATTCCAACTCCACCGTGCTTATAACAGGCGACAGCGGAACAGGCAAGGAGCTCTTTGCGCAGGCGATTCACAACAATTCCGTCAGGCGCAATTACCAGTTCGTAGTCATCAACTGCGGCGCCCTGCCGGAAAACCTGCTGGAAAGCGAACTTTTCGGGTATGAGGAAGGCTCCTTTACAGGAGCAAGAAAAGGCGGCAAGCCCGGACTCTTTGAGCTGGCCCACAACGGAACGCTTTTCCTGGACGAAATAGGGGAGATGCCCATTTCGCTCCAGTCAAGGCTGCTGAGGGTTATCCAGGAAAGGCAGGTTATGAGGGTTGGAGGCGACAGGCTTATCGACATCGACGTCAGGCTTATAGCCGCAACTAACAGGAATATCAGCGAGATGGTAAGGAAAGGCGAATTCAGGGAGGATCTTTTCTACAGGCTCAACGTGCTTAAATTAAAGGTGCCTTCGCTTAATTCAAGGAAAGAGGACATCCCCCTCATAGTCGAAAGCCTCAAGAAGGCTTTCAACGGCAGCTTCACGCTGGCCGATTCAGCGGTCGAAGCATTGATGAATCACGACTGGAGGGGAAACGTAAGGGAGCTCAAAAATTATGTCGAATACCTGGTCAACCTTAACATCGAAACGGTGGAGGCCTCTGACCTGCCGTTTTACGGCGATGACCCCGAAGAGGCCCTGGCATCAAAAATCTGCGTTGGCGAGGGCAAGGAATTCATCCAGGGCAGCCCTCTCGGGATGCTCAGGGAAACTGCCGGCAAGACAATCGATTCCCACATATTTGTCCTAAGGCAGCTTGAAAAGGGTTTGAAGGAGAACAAAAGGCTTGGCCGTCGGAGCATCTACAAGGAATGCGAGAACAACAGCCTTTTCATAAGCGAGCAGGAGATACGGACAATACTGATGAACCTTGAGAAATGCGGTATGGCCAGGATACTGAAGGGAAGAGGCGGTTCAGTTATCACGGAGACAGGGCTTGAGGTGCTGAAAGAACTATAACAAGGGAGCTTTATACTATAAATGTAGAGAGAGCGGCAATCGCGATTTGCCGCTCTCTTTGTTACTAAGAAATGCATTCCGATTTCTATATATCTCCCTTTAATCCTATCTCTTCTGCCGCCTTCTGCATGCCCTTTATTGTTTCGCTAAGGACATCGTTCATGTCCATGCCCAGCTTTGCGGCCCCGCCTTCTATGACGTCCCTGTTTACTCCTGCCGCGAAGCTTCTCTGCTTCCATTTCTTTTTGACGGATTTTGTTTCCAGGTCGAGGATGCTTTTCGACGGCCTCATGAGCGCAGTCGCAGTGATGAGGCCCGTGAGCTCGTCTATGGTGTAAAGCACCAGCTCCATCCTTTCCACAGGCTCCACATCGCAGCAAAGCTGGTAGCCGTGGCTCTGCACAGCATGTATGTATTCCTCCGGATAGCCAGCCTCCAAAAGCAGTTCCCTTGCCTTGGTGCAGTGCTCGTCAGGGTACATTTCATAATCGATATCGTGTATCAGTCCTATGACTCCCCATTTTTCAGGATCCTCGTTGTTAAGCTCTGCAAAGTGCCTCATTACAGCCTCGACTGAAAGAGCGTGCTTAAGCAGCGCATCGCTCTGGTTGTATTTTTTGAACAGCTCGAGTGCCTGTTCCCTAGTTGGTGTGGACTGTGACATTTTCATTCCTTCTTTCCTTGCGTATTTTCTATATTGAAATTATTAATATAAACTATGCTTTTGTCCTCACTGGTCTCAGAAGCGAATATGAGTAAACCGCAAGAGCAGCCCATATGAAGCAGAAACCTATCATGTTGACCTGCGTCACACTTTCCTTATATAGGAAAATGCCGATGACCAGGCTTATGGTGGGCGACACATACTGCAGGAAGCCCATCGTGGACAATCTGACATTCTTTGCACCCTCGGCAAAAAGAAGCAGGGGCATTGCAGTTACGGCGCCGGACAACATGAGTATCACGGTCGTGACGGCCGTGCTCCCAAATGCTCCGCCTCCGTTTGTATTGAGGTGCGCCAGAAACGCCAGGGCAAAAGGTGCCGTTATCAGCGTTTCTATGGTAAGGCCTGCCATGGAATCGAGCGCAACCTTCTTTTTCAGAAGCCCGTACACACCGAAGCTCGATGCCAGAGCGAGGGGGATCCAGGGGAAGCTCCCGTAAAACACCACCATCGCAATTACCCCTGTGGCGGCAATTGCAATCGCCACCTTCTGGCTTGCATCCAGCTTTTCCTTCAGTACGACAGTCCCCAGAAAAACGGACATCAGAGGGTTAATGTAGTAGCCCAGGCTTGATTCAACTATGTGGCCGTTGTTCACGCACCAGATGAAGAGAAACCAGTTGAAGGTTATCAGGACAGAACATGCCGCGATATATGCCATGGATCTCCTGTCCCTTAAGATATCCGCCAGCTTCGACAGCCCGCCGCTGAGAACCACCAGCATGCTCATCACTATGAAGGACCACAGTATCCTGTGAGCCAGTATCTCATATGCCGGTACATCCTGAACAAGCTTCCAGAAGACCGGAAGCACTCCCCACATCATGTAGGAGGAGATCCCGCACAGAAGCCCGTATCTCGTCTTGTCGTTTTTCATGTCCATCCCATCCAATTCCTAATAATATCCCTTTTTACATTATACCAATATTCCGAACAATCCAAAGGGATTTTTTTGATTTTTCAAAAAAAGTGTTGACAAGCTCAAGGAAGTGTTGTAAATTTTAAAACATAGATTAAATACTTTGACAGGGACAAGTAAGTACGGTAATTGTTTTGAAGAGAGCGGGGTCTGGTGCAAGCCCGCAAACATTCCTATTGAAACTCACCCTCGAGTAGCAGGCTGAACTAAGTAAGCTGTGCCGGTTGAAAGCCGTTATCGAATGAAGAACAAATTTGGGTGGTACCGCGGACTATTTCTCGCCCCAAGAGAAATAAGTCCTTTTTTTATTACCCGAAAACAAACAATAAAACAAAAAAATAAAAGCTTTGATAGGACCAAGTAAATGTGTCAAGTATTTCCAAGAGAGTGGGAACAGGTGCGAGCCCATAAATATACACGTTGAAACTCCCCCTGGAGCTGCAGGCTGAAATAAGTAAGCTGTGCCGGTTAAAAGCCGTTATTGAATCAAGAAAAAATTTGGGTGGTACCGCGGACAGTCTTCTCGCCCCAAGAGAAGGACTGTCCTTTTTTTATACCGTAAACCAATGTCAAAATATTAAGATTTTTCATCCGGCCAATGAAAATCTGATATATAAATAAAATAAAAAATTAAAAATTAGGAGGAATTCAAAATGACAAGATTTTCAAACATGCCAGAATCGGCAAATTCAAGGAACTCAGGTGAAAGCCACAGAACAAGCACTTCAGTATATTCAGGAGGCCGCGAGTACTACAGCTATTTGAAGGACATGAAAAACGGCACTTCCGCTGAGAGCAGTGAATACTCATCAGCATTCATGATGTTCTAAAATATGCAGGGGAAATTGGAGACAGTAATAATTTGAGAGCAGAAGATATAACCATACTAATGCAGGCTTCCCTGCAGCTTCAGGGAAGCCTGTGATTATGATTAAGATACGGAAATAACGTTTCAGATGGCATATGCGCCATTGAGGGCGAGCACAATATAAACAGCAGCATAAAACGAGGAGGCAAAAATAATGGGAATGACAATGACACAAAAGATACTGGCTGCCCACGCGGGGCTGGACAGCGTGAAACCGGGCCAGCTGATTATGGCAAAACTGGATCTGGTGCTGGGTAACGATATAACAACGCCCGTAGCGATAAGGGAATTCAACAAGATAGGGGCCGCGCAGGTATTCGACAAGGAAAAAATAGCGATAGTACCTGATCACTTCACTCCGAACAAGGACATCAAATCAGCCGAGCAGTGCAAATGCTGCAGAGAGTTTGCAAACGATATGGAAATCAAAAATTACTTTGAGGTTGGGCAGATGGGTATAGAGCATGCCCTGATTCCGGAAAAAGGGCTCGCAGTTGCCGGCGACGTAATCATAGGCGCCGATTCACACACGTGCACTTACGGAGCTCTCGGCGCTTTTTCAACCGGCGTAGGAAGCACGGACATGGGTGCCGGCATGGCGAGAGGAGAGGCATGGTTCAAGGTTCCCGAAGCGATTAAATTCGAGATAACAGGAAAAATGGGTCCCTGGGTCAGCGGAAAGGATGTCATCCTTCATATAATAGGAATGATAGGAGTTGACGGCGCTCTCTACAAATCCATGGAGTTCTCAGGCGAAGGTTTGAAAAACCTTACTATGGATGACAGATTCACTATAGCCAACATGGCTATCGAGGCAGGAGCCAAAAACGGCATTTTCGCAGTTGACGAAAAGACTGTCGAATATATCAAAGAGCACTCGGACAGAGAGTATAAAATATACGAGGCAGACGAGGATGCGGAGTACGGCGAGGTAATAAAAATTGATCTCTCAAAGATCCGCCCTACGGTATCCTTCCCTCACATCCCTGATAACACAAGGACAATCGACGAGGTCGGCGATGTAAGGATAGACCAGGTTGTCATAGGTTCCTGCACGAACGGCAGGATCAGCGACCTGAGGGCTGCAGCCAGGGTGCTGAACGGCAAGAAGGTTAACAAGAACGTCAGGGCAATAATATTCCCTGCGACCCAGAAGATCTACCTTGAAGCGATAAGAGAAGGACTGATAGAGATATTCATAGAGGCCGGCGCTGTCGTGAGCACTCCGACCTGCGGACCTTGCCTTGGCGGACATATGGGTGTTCTGGCAGCCGGCGAGAGGGCGGTAGCCACAACCAACCGGAATTTCGTAGGGAGAATGGGGCATCCGGAAAGCGAAGTATACCTCGCAAGCCCGGCAGTGGCAGCCGCTTCAGCAATAACGGGAAGAATATCTTCACCAGAGGAGGTAGCATAGCATGATAGACGGAAAAGCAATAAAATACGGAGACAATGTGGATACCGATGTGATAATACCCGCTAGACACTTGAGCACTATAGATCCAGCGGAGCTTGCGTCACACTGTATGGAAGACCTGGATGCGGACTTCAACGACAAACTGTCCTGGGGGAGCATAATAGCCGCCGGAAAGAATTTCGGCTGCGGCTCCTCCAGAGAGCATGCGCCGATAGCCATCAAGGCTTCCGGAATCAAGTGCGTGATAGCCGAGAGCTTTGCCAGGATATTCTTCAGGAACGCCATCAATATCGGCCTTCCAATAATCGAATGCCCTGAAGCTGCTAGAGATATTGAGGAAGGCGACGAAATATCCATAGATGTCAAGACAGGAACCATCGTCAACAAGACAAAGAACAAGACGTACACAGCGCCTGCATTCCCGGAATTCATGGAGAAGATAATGGAAGCAGACGGATTAATAAAATACATCAAACAATCGATATAGGCGAGGAGACTTGGAAATGAAAATCACTGTTATCCGCGGAGACGGAATAGGTCCTGAGATAGTGGACCAGGCTATAAAAGCGTTACATTCTGTAGAAAAAAAATACAACTGCAAATTTGAATTCAGCGATGCGCTGATGGGCGGCTGCGCCATCGACGAAACGGGCGTACCCCTTCCCGAAGAGACAGTTGCATCCTGCAAAAGCAGTGCTGCTACACTATTAGGAGCAGTAGGCGGCCCGAAATGGGACAATCAGCCTGCAAACCTCAGACCCGAAGACGGCCTCCTTGGGCTGAGAAAAGCCATGGGTGTTTATGCCAACTTGAGACCTGCCACACTTTTCGAAGAGCTATCCGCTGCATCAAACCTGAAGGAAAGCGTTCTTAAAGGCGGACTGGATCTTCTTATTGTGAGGGAACTCCTAAGCGGAGCGTATTTCGGGAAAAAAGAAGTCGTTGAGATAGAAGGCGGCAAAAAAGCTACCGATGCAATTGAATATACAAGCCACGAGATAGAGAGAATCGCCAGAGTCGCTTTTGACATCGCCAGAGGAAGAAGCAGGAAGCTCACGCTGGTGGACAAGGCCAATGTCCTCTACACCTCAAGGCTCTGGAGGGAAGTCGTTGCGAAGGTTGCCGAGGACAACAAGGACATAAAGCTCAACTATATGTACGTGGACAATGCAGCCATGCAGCTGATAAACGACCCTCACCAGTTTGACGTGATACTGACCGAAAACATGTTCGGCGATATTTTGAGCGACGAGGCCTCAATGCTAACCGGCTCGCTAGGGATGCTTCCTTCCGCCAGTCTCGGCGATAACTCGGTTGGGATATACGAACCCTGCCACGGTTCAGCACCTGACATTGCAGGACAGGACAAGGCAAACCCTATCGCAACAATAATGAGCGCAGCGATGCTGCTCCGGTACAGCCTGAAGATGGAGGATGCTGCCGAATGCGTGGAAAAAGCTGTCGCGAAAATAATCAGCAAAGGTTACAGAACGGTTGACATAATGGAGGAAGGAAAATTATTGGTAGGTACGAAAGCAATGGGAGACCTTATAGCTGCAGAAATTTAAAAGAGAAACTCTGTGCGATAATCCGCACAGAGTTTCTCTTTTTGCTTATATGCATCTCTTTAATTTCTTGGATGTTATTTTTGCATCTACAAGCCCGTCTGCGTTGCTTATCTGCACCTTGGTTCCATTATCAGAGTACTGGAGGTCTACCAGTGCAAATCCTATGCCTTTCTTCGCTTTTGGTGAAAAATGGCCAAGCGCAACAACTCCGACCTTCTTGTCGTTTGCCATGATAGCCGACCCCCTTCGAGGCACTTCCCTTTTGCTGTTTACCTGGAAAGCGACAACCGCCCTTTTGATTCCTTTGCGGTGCTGTTTGACAAGTGCATCCTTTCCTACAAAGTCCTCCTTGTCAAGCCTGATAAACGTATCCAAACCCGCCTCTATAGGGGTAATATCCCCGATCAGCTCATCTCCGTACAGAGGCAGCTTCGCTTCGTATCTGAGTACGTTTCTGGTTTCGATACCTACAGGCACAATGCCTTCCAGTATGCCTGCATCCATGATGCCGTCTATCACCTTATTCGCATCACTCCAGTTTGCATATATGTCATAGCCGTCTTCACCATTGTAGCCCATTTTAGCAACAAGACACACGCTGTTTCCAATCTCAACCTTGTCCCTGATGCTGAGATAGTTCATATCCTTAATGTTATCTCTTGTCAGCTTCTGCAGTATTGCAGTTGATTTCGGTCCGTGGATTGCAATGTGGTAGAGTTTTTCCGACAGATTGTTTATGCTCAGATCGTGGTACCTTTTCCTGTTTATAAGCCATTTGAAGGTTTTCTCAACATTTCCTGAAGATATTATAATGAAATAGTTGTCCTCGCTGAATCTGTAAAGCACAAGAGCGTCCATTACCGATCCGTCAGGATAGCACATAAGCGTGTGGACACCCTGGTTGTCGAACAAGGTGCCGATATCGGCTGTCACGAGGTTCTGGATGTACTTGTAGGCATCCTTTCCCTTTACCTGGATTTTGCCTATTCTGGGCAGATCAAATAGCCCCGCTGACTTTTTCACGGCTTTGTATTCCTGTTCAATCCTTACTGCTTCGTTGGTTTGCATAAAATATTCCTCCCGTTTTATAATTCAGCAAATCAAAAAGATCATGGAACGCTAAAAGCATTCACATGATCTCTGTTATGTAACCTGAGAGCTTTGACACATAAGCGCCTTTCCCCTACGGTTCTCTATTGCGAAAATAAGATTTTCAGAGTTTCGTCCAGCTACAGTTCTCTTACCTGATAGTTTCTAACAAGTCTGTGTAAACTTATTATTGCCTCTTCGGTTAACATTATTGTTATCTCCTGCAGCCGTCATCCGACTTTATTCAGTTTTGCCAATATCATTATAACAAAATTTGCACGCTAAGTGTATACATTATTCATCTTTTTTTATATTTAACAAATCCGTTACATATTTCTGAGTATTGCCAGGCTGCCTCTTATTCCGCTTCATAATAGTCGGGATAGTTTAGAGCGAATTTTGATCCGAGCTCCTGAACCCTTTCTTTTATGGAATCCAGCGCAGACATGTTCTCCGCATTTTCCGCGACTTCATTTATCAGGCCTCCGACTATATCCATTTCGGCTTCCTTCATTCCTTTTATAGTCATCGCCGTCGCTCCGATCCTGACACCGCTTGATATCATAGGCGGCTGAGGATCGTTAGGGATCTGATTCTTGTTCACGGTTATGCCGACATAGTCAAGGGCTGTATCAAGCTGAAGGCCGGTGATATTTTTAGGCCTGACGTCCACGAGCACCAAATGGTTGTCGGTGCCGCAAGTGACAAGCCTGAAACCACGAGCTGTGAGGGCTTCACCCAGCCTGCACGCATTTTTCACTACCTGCTTCATCGTATCCCTGTATTCATCAGTCAGCGCCCTTTTAAATGTGAATGCTTTGGCTGCCATTATGTGAGGATGCATTGATCCCTGAGCTCCCGGGAAAGTTCCTTTGTCGAGTTTTTTTGCAAATTCTTCCTTGCACAGGACAAATCCGCCTCTTGCCCCGGCGAGTGTCTTAGTTGTTGTTGACGTTACGAAGTCTGCATAAGGCACAGGGCTCGGGTGGACACCTGCAGCAATAAGCCCTGCTACATGGGCCATATCCACCATGAAATATGCACCGGCAGACTTGGCTATGCTGCCCATCCTCTCATAGTCTATGAACCTGGGATAAGCGCTCGCACCTGCGATCAGGAGTTTAGGCCTGAATTCCATAGCCAGCTTTTCAACTTCGTCGTAATCTATCCGTTCGGTTTCAGCGCTGCAGCCGTAGGACATTGTTTCATAAGTCTTTCCGGAGAAGTTCGCCTTGCTTCCATGGGTAAGGTGCCCGCCCTGGTCAAGCCTCATTCCCATTATCCTGTCCCCAGGCTTCAGGATTGCCGCATAGACGCATTGGTTGGCATTGGAGCCGGAATGCGGCTGAACAGATGCATGGTCTGCCCCGAAAAGTTCTTTCGCCCTTTCTATGCAAAGAGTCTCAAGCTCGTCCAGATGCCTGTAGCCTGCATGATACCTGTTCCCCGGAAACCCCTCCATAGTCTTGTTTGTGAAAATGCTGCCCTGAAGTTCAAGGATTTCAACAGGAACATAGCTTTCTGATGCGATCATTTCAACGCCTGTCTTCTGGCGACCCCACTCCCTCATTATGATATCGTAAAGTTCCTTATCACTTTTCCTTACGCTTCTTAACATTGCCTCTACCTCCGTTTTCCAAAAATTCTATCAATTCAATTATCACACAACAAATCGTTTACACAAATCAATAGGATTGACCTCTTATTGGACTGGATTGAACAGAACACAAAAAAGAAACCTATGCCGCTGCAGTATGCAGAAACATAAGTTTCAGATATCCTATTCATTCTATTCCCTACCCTTGTACTCGTTCGGGGTTATCCCTGTGGATTTTTTGAACATCCTGTAGAAGTAATTGAGGTTATTGTAGCCCGCCTTATAGGCTACCTCCTTGATTGTAAGATCAGTCTCCTTAAGCAGCTCTTTCGCTTTTTTTATCCTCAGGTCATTCAGATATGCGCTGAAGTTTGTATTGTTGTATTTTTTGAACATCCTGGCTATGTAGCTGGAACTTGTATGGAACTTCTCCGCACACTGCTGCAGCTGTATTTCTTCCTGATAGTTGCAGTTAACATATTCAATTATCTGGTCGAACAGGCTGTTCAATGACTTGCTGTAGCACAGTATCCTTTCAACAGACTCCAGAAAAAGCTCCGGCTCTACCGGTTTCAGCAGGATATCCTTTGCTCCGAGTCTCAATGCTGTCTTGGCATA
Organism: Bacillota bacterium; assembly: GCA_017861315.1. Taxonomy (GTDB): domain Bacteria; phylum Bacillota; class Clostridia; order Clostridiales; family Clostridiaceae; genus UBA699. The sequence goes on from JAGFXP010000002.1 coordinate 68,834, forward strand.
TTCGAAGTAGTCATACGCTGTGACAATTATGAAATCTGTTTTGCATTTTGGATCTCTGCTAACTTTTTCGATTACCTCCAGGCCGTTCATCACAGGCATTTTTATGTCTATGAATGCGATATCCGGATTTTCCCTGGTTATAAGTTTAAATCCCTCATCTCCCGAAAACGCCTCTCCTACGACTTCTATAGGCAAATCATACCTGCCGATCAGGTATTTTATAATCTCCACGGATAACTCCTCGTCATCCACAATAACCGCAGTTCTCACGCTACACCCCGCAATCCTTTCACACGCTGTAAATTATCTTTACAGAGGTTCCTTTCCCTTGTTCGCTTTCAATTATGAATTCGAAGTCTTCCTCAAGGAAGAGCATAAGCTTCGAATAAACCATCATGAGCCCTCTTATTTCATACTTCTCGTAGTTGATGATTTTTTCTCTAAGTTTTTCCAATGTATCCGCATCCATCCCCGCGCCATTATCCATAATTTCAATAACAACCATTCTTCCGCATCTTTTGCCAGAGATCTTAACTTCCATTTCGCTTTTCGTATCCCTGAAGCCATGGATGAAGCAATTTTCTACAACAGGCTGAAGACAGTTAAACGGGATGTTCGCACTATATATTTCCGGAGAGATGTCTGTTATCACTTTGAGCTTCTCCCCGCACCTGAGTTTCTGAAGATTCGTGTAATTCTGGATGTACTGCAGCTCATCCCTGAGGGGAACAAACTGCTTTTCATTTGTAGATATATACCTGAGCATCCCTGAGATGTCGATTATGGACCGGTATGTTTCGAAGGCTTTTTCCTTAACAGCCATCCCAGCCAGCGCATTCAATGTGTTGAACAGGAAATGATTGTTTATCTGTATGTTCAGCATTTTTTCTTTAGTCGATTTTAATGTGGCCTCGAAAGCGAGTTCCTGATTTTTGAAAATATAATAGTTCTGTATGCTTTCGCTGAGTTTTTTCAGCTGCATCAGGATGGCAGTAACCGTTCCCTTGGGTACTATATTTTCACCTGAACCGGAACTCTCACCCGTAGTCCTGATATGCCCTCCGATTATTACCCCAATCAGTTTGGACCTGATAACGATAGGTGTGCTGATTACAGTAAGTCCGTACGGGCATATGTATGCTGATGAATTTGCATAGTGGGGCGGATTGTATTCACTCTTCAGGCTGTAAATCGGGCAGATCCGGTTTTCGCAGTAAGCCTCACATTCCGCCCTGCAGGTCAGCGGGTAATCTTTCCCCTGGATTACCAGGTTGCCTTCTGCATCAAAAACGGCTACAGGCATGTTCAAAGGACTGGCCACTGTATCGTATATATACCTTATCTCATCATTGAGCCTGATGATGTCGCCAGACTGGCCTTTATCCTCAGATTCGGGCAGCTGCTCCTGTCTGATCGGAACGCTCATGTCATAATTTGCAGGAATAGAAATCAGAAGATGCTTAATCGGCAAATTCCGGTTATTTATGGTCTCATGGATCGTTCCAGCCTCCATGTGGTATATCTGCCTAGGCTTCATCTCGCTGACTTTGTTCCCGATGAGCTGGATTCCCTCTCCTGAAAGCACATAGATAAACTGTTCATCGCCGTAGTGTATGTGCTTGTTCTGCCTCTTGTTTGGCAGAATAGTTGTAATCCCGATACTCATGTTGTTCAAAGTGCTCTGCGGATCAGGCTCGTAGATCCATTCTATATGTCCCCAATCGAAATACTGCATATTCTTGCCCATTACATTCTTACTCCCTGACGAGAACCTTTTCTATTTCCGCGATGTACATTATGTGGTAATCCTTGTTGGGGTAGTTAACGCTCTCAACGCTTTTATCAACAAAGCATTCAGGCTCAAATTTCTGTGCATACATCTTCCTGCAGACGAGAACAACACTGGCCTCCACAAAGCAAGGCGCATCAGCACCCTCCAGAAGTGTGAGTCCGGATTTCGCCATCTTGTCCTCCTGCCTCCCGGATACAGATCCCAGATACTTAAGCTTCTCTTTATAGCTTTCATCATAGAAGGACAATGAGAATTTTTCTGACGAATCGACAAACTCCCTCGTGTATCTCTGCGGGCGGAGGAACACATATGCTACATTCTTGTTCCAGATAACGCCGAGCCCGCCCCAGGAAGCCGTCATAGCATTGACCTTGCCTTCCTTCTCTGCCGCTACGAGCATCCAGTCCGTCCCTATCATTTTGAAAGGATTTTCATTGATTTCCTGTACAGATATCTCCTTGAATCGTTTCATCCAAACCACTCCAATCACCAAAATTGTTCATAACCATATTTTACATATTTGCCTGCCTTTAATCAAGTTAAGCCAAAAAATAAAAATACAGATCGAGTCTGTATTTTTGCGAGGGGTATTTGTACCTGAGCATGTGTGTGCGGTTTCTGCTGCAGGCACTTTTAGAAGGGTATGGCATTAACATTATCCGGGCACTGCATTGCGCTGTACTATAGCACATGTCAGCCAATGTAGTACAATTCATATCATATCACACACCTTTGGTGTATTTCAATACCGTTTTCTTCAATTGCTTATATTTTGTGAAAATTTCGCGCCTGCAATTACTTGGGTAGGCTTTGTCCCCGCAGCCTCCGCCAGCACATTCTGCAATCCGGCCCGCCGATCACTTGCGTTATCATTTTATGAGATCCTGCAGCTCCGCCTTTGCCGCCTTCAGAAGGTCTTCTACTTTCAGTTCAATCTGCGTGCCTATCCTCCCTCCGCTCACTATAATATCCTCAAGCGAATCCGCACCGGCATCCACGAATGTCCCGTAATCCTTTTTCATGCCCACGGGAGAGCACCCTCCCCGTACGTAGCCAGTCACCTTCTGTATATCTTTGACCGGTATCATCTCAACCTTCTTTTCCCCTGCAGCTCTGGCTGATTTTTTCAGATCCAGCTCTTCTTTTACAGGTATGACGAACACATAATAACTGCCGCTGCCGCCCTGGCAGACCAGTGTTTTGTAGACTAGCGACGGATCCTTCCCTATCTTTTCAGCCACCGAGACTCCGTCTATCTTCCCGTCGCCGCTGTCGTATGTGTTCATTTTGTACGCAATTTTTTTCTGTTCGAGTATCCGCATGGCGTTTGTTTTTGACTGTGCCATAATCAAGTCCCCCTTATCAAGCTTTTTGCCTTATTATATAGATTATAACTTTAAGGACTCAACGCTTCAAGAATTAATGCTTGACATTCCCGGAATACGAATAGTATAATACTAAACATAATCCTTTGAACAGGAAGAGTACCTATAAAGTTTAGTTTCAGAGAGTTGAGGATGGTGTGATCTCAATACGAAAGCCTATAGCGAATGGACCTGGTAGGAGTAAGCCGAAATCCAAGGTTACCCTTTGAGAGTAGTACTTAACGTGAGCCGCCCGTTACAGCGGATAGGATATGAAAGTATCTGAAAATGAGATATGCTCCATCGGAGCATAAATTAGGTGGCAACGCGGATATACTTCGCCCTATGTTATAGGGCGGGGTTTTTTTTATTTTTAAAAGGTGGTGATGGAAATGGTTTGAACTGAAGATTTGTCTGACTGGATTAACAATATCTTTAAAATTAAAGGAGAGATTTGTAATTATGAATTTAAGAAAAATGATTCTGACTTCACTGTTTCTAGCACTGGGACTTGTACTTCACCAGGCCATGCCTCCGATACTGTTCGGAATGAAACCGGACATAATGATATGCATGATGTTTATCGCCATACTTCTTAACAAGGATGAATACAGGATGACTATCCTGATCGGGATTATCGGCGGATTGTTCGCAGCCATGACAACCACTTTCCCCGGCGGACAGCTTCCTAACATAATAGATAAGATGGTAACCGCAAACTGCATCTTCTTCCTCTACAAGGCCCTTGATAAAACGGCCAGCGACCAGGTTAAGGTTGTAATCGCAGCAGTAGCCGGAACACTCGTAAGCGGCACCGTATTCCTTGGTTCAGCCGCGCTGATTGTCGGACTCCCTGCTCCGTTCACTGCTCTTATGCTGGCTGTAGTACTTCCTGCAACCGCAATGAATGCCATTGGCTGCTCCGTGCTTTACAACGCAACGGTAATATCTCTTAAGAGAGTCAGGGTTTACTAGAAAGAAAGGGCCACACGCCCCGGAATATTTACCGGCGGCTGTGGTCCCATTTATGTTCTATTCAAAATCCTTGTAGAGCAGGCTCGGCTGCACCCCTTCGTTGTTCTGGTACTTCCCGCTGCAGTACTGGTCATATTCGCCTTCAACGCTGTGATAGTATATCTGGCAGATTTCAACGCCCGGATAGATCCTGATAGGCTGGACGCAGAAAATCTCAAGGGTCCAGAAGCCCTTAAAACCGACATCTCCGAAGCCGGCCGTAACATGTATGAATAGACCCAGCCTTCCGATCGAAGACCTGCCCTCTAGCATGGGGACATAATTGTCCGTTGCGGTGTATTCCACCGTCCTTCCGAGATAAAGCTTCCCTGGTTCGAGCAAGAGCCCCTCTTCAGGGATGACGATCTTTTTGACCTTGTTCTGCTTTTTCATGTCGAGGACATCCTCATCGTACACGAGAAGTTCGTCGTGAAGTTTCAGGTTGTAGCTGTTCGGATTGAGCTGCTTTTCGCTGAATGGCTCAATGACTATTTCTTTACCGATTTTGTTCTTGATCTCCCTGCCTGATAGTATCAATTGCATTTCCCCCTTAAACTTTTGTTGTCTTATGCATATTCAATGAACCGGAGCGCAAAATTTTTGGCATCCAGTAAATCCTTCTCATTTGGCCTCCCCTTCGAAACACCGCCGACAATTTTCAGAAGCCCGTAATCTGTAAAGCCTCTGCAGGCGAAGCCGCCCAGAACCTCGAAGCCCTTTCTTCTCAGCTCCTGCAGCATAACGCTGTTCTCCCCGGACTTCCCAAAGCCGCAGGTCGTGAACACGAATGCCTTCTTGCCGAGATTGCCCGGAAGCTTTTCGATGAAGCTCATCATGGCAGCATCAGGCCTTCCGCCGTATATGCCGCTGCCGAAGCCGATAAGATCGTAATCCTCCAGCTTAACGCCATCAGCTTCACCGATCTTCACCAAGTCTGCTCTTATCGCTTCAGCCATGGCTTTTGCCACCTTCTCGGTGTTCCCTTTATGGAATGAGGAATAAATTATCAGCTTTTTCATCAAATTCACCGCCTGGTTTATAGTTTGATAATATTATACTATGCAGTTAGCTTAGATTCATCTTTTTTCCGATAATCCTTTCCCAGCATCCCTCAATGGTCTCTCGCGCCGACTTTCCGGTTCTTGACACAAGGACCAGTATGGATCCCCTTTCAGATAGGCCGGAAGCCGAGTATTCAACCCTTCCATCCATAACATCCACAAGGTTCCAGCCATCCTCCAGCTTAAAATATCCCTTTATCCTGTAGCAGACCTTCGAAGCCTCCTTGAGGAACCTGCTGAGCTCCGACTTTTTCAGGTCTCCATCATATCTCAGGATCATGTGTTCAGGCTTGCTTTCCAACGCTTCAGCCTCATCCTCGCAGGCTTTTGCATGGATGCCGAGAAGATCCTCTCCGAGGAAGCTATAATCGAACTTACCGAACTGCGATTCCTGTACGGTAACATCTTGATTCACGTCTGATATTTTCACCCTGATCCTCTCCAAGGTCTTTTTTCCTACAAGGTCTCTCTTGTTTATCACCGCAAGCTGGCAGTGCTCAAGCTGCTTCTTGACGACATCCTGGTTTTCCAGCTGGTCCAGGAAGTAAAGTCCGTCAATTATGCAGATTGCTCCCTTGTACTTATAAACATCGCCTTTCCTTTCAGCAACCGCATCCATGACCCTGCAGAAGTTGTCCGGATCTATACTGCCCTGCTTCTCTATGAAAAGGTACTTCAGGGAATGGTCCGCCATTTCCGCCATGGCGTTTATTATGTCGGAGCTTTTGCAGGAGCAGGAGATTGAGCCGTTTTTTCTGACCGTAAAGTTAATGCCGTTCTTTCTGAATACCTTCCCATCCCCCGGGACCCTTCTGAGCTCGCTGACTATTATGCCTATCTTCTCTTCAGACAAGTATGCTGACATGTTTTTCAGGAAAGAGCTCTTTCCTGAACCTGCGAAACCGCACAGGATGTATATCTTCGTTTTTTCACTCATGGCTTGCCTCCAAATAAATTCTTAAATATATATCATTATAGCATAAAAGGGAGGCAAAATAATTCGCCACCCTTTCATCAATGAATATTAACTTTTAGATTTCTTTTACCGCGCCTATTTTACTATCAGATCCAGCGCCTGTTTAAGGTCTGCAATGATGTCTTCCACGTCTTCAAGGCCTACTGCAAGCCTAACCAGACCGTCGCTTATTCCTGCGGCCTGTCTTTCCTCACATGTGTAAGGCGAGTGTGTCATTGAAGCAGGGTGCTGGATCAGCGTTTCAGCATCTCCCAGCGAAACAGCCAATGTACAAACTTTTACGTTGTTCATGACCACTTTTCCTTCTTCTACTCCGCCTTTTAGCTCGAATGCAATCATCCCCCCCGGTAATGACATTTGCTTCTTTGCTAATTCATACTGCGGGAAGCTCTTTAATCCAGGATAGTAAACTTTATCTACTGCAGGATGAACTTCCAGGAACTCTGCAACCTTCATTGCATTTTCACAGTGCTTTTCTACTCTGAGCGAGAGCGTTTTCATTCCTCTCGCAATCAGGTATGCATCGAACGGGCTTAATACAGCTCCGGTCATGTCTTTTATTCCGAAAAGCCTTACGTTGTCTACGAATTCCTGCTTTCCGCAAACGAAGCCGGCTATAACATCTCCGTGTCCGTTCAGGTATTTTGTTGCAGAATGAAGAACAACATCGGCACCGAATTCTATCGGCCTCTGAGTGTATGGCGTGCAGAACGTATTGTCTACCATTACTATACAGCCCTCAACCTTGTGAGCTATTTTTGATACAGCTTCCATGTCGGTTATTTTTAATGTAGGATTTGCAGGAGTCTCAAGGTATACAACCTTTGTATTAGGTCTCATAGCCTTTTCAAGCGCTCCCAGGTCTGAAGTGTCTACGAATGTAACTTCCACGCCGTATCTTGTAAGCCCATGGCTCAAAAGTGCAAATGTGCAGCCGTACAGGGTTTCATCGGCAACAACATGGTCTCCTGCTTTCAAAGCAGTCCACAATGCAGCTGATATAGCGCCCATTCCCGATGCTGCTGACATGCAGGCTTCAGCGCCTTCCAGAATAGCAAGCTTTTCTTCCACAACAGAGTTGGTTGGATTTCCAAGTCTCGAGTAGATGTATCCCGGCTCTTTTAATGCAAATCTATCTCCACCCTGCTCTGCTGAATCAAAAACAAAGGTTGAAGTCTGATATATAGGAGTTGCAAGTGCTCCGAATGCATTCTTGGTTACTCCTCCATGAATTGCCCTTGTTGAAAAACCCATTTTCTCTACAAAATCTCTTTTCATACAATACCTCCAAAAAATTTACTTATGCTGTATATTAGAGCAAGAAGCGTGCCAAGCATTCGAAGCAAGGAACAGGGCCAAACAAAAGAAAAGCGGAAATATATATTTCCACTTTCAGCATTTAAACGGTTACATTAGTTTCCTTGTGGCAATTTTTATTGCCACTCTATGTTGTATTTCTTTATTTTGTTTATTATCGTGGTATGGGATACACCCAAAGCTTTTGCGGTCTTCCTTATGGTCTTGTTTTTTTCAAGGGAGTTCATGATCTTCTCCTTTTCGAAGATATCAACCGCCTCGCTCAGCTTTATCTCACCGCTCACAGTGTGGTTCTCGAACTTCTGCGGGATTTCGCTGCCGATGTTCAGTATCAGGTCATCTTCTGTCAGGATGTTTTTCTCGCAGATATTCATCGCCCTCTCTATCACATTCTGAAGCTCCCTTACGTTTCCAGGCCAGTCATGCTGGAGAAGCCCGTTTATGAAGTCGGCGTTGGCTCCCTTGATATCCTTGAAAATCCTGCCGTTGATCTTTTCTATAAAAAATGAGACCAGGCCAGGGATGTCCTCAAGCCTTTTTCTCAGCGGCGGAATAAATATCGGGAAAACATTAAGCCTGTAGTAGAGGTCCTGCCTGAATTTGCCCTCCTTGACCATGGCTTCAAGATCCCTGTTCGTAGCCGTTATGAGCCTCACGTCCACATCTTCTTCCTTATTGCTGCCCAGCTTCCTGATCTTGTTCTCCTGCAGCACCCTGAGAAGCTTTGCCTGCAGAGAAAGGGACAGCTCCCCTATCTCGTCCAGAAAGAGAGTGCCTCCGTCCGCCTCCTTGATAAGTCCATCCCTCGCCGAGACAGCTCCCGTGAAGCTTCCCTTCTCGTAACCGAAAAGCTCGCTCTCTATCAGATTTTCCGGCAGTGCTGCACAGTTGATTGTGACGAAGCTTTCGTCCTTCCTAGGGGAAAGGTTCTTGATAGCTTTCGCAAAAAGCTCCTTGCCCGTGCCGCTCTCCCCCCTAAGGAGAACCGTTGAGTTCCCTTTCGCCACAGTTGCGGCCAGGTTCTTCACCCGTTCAAACACGAGGCTGCTCCCGACAATCTCAGAGAAAGCCCCCTTTTCCGTCGAGGTCACTGCGTTGACGAGCTTGATCACTTTGTTTATATCCTTGAGCGTAGCCACTCCACCCACGGTTACATTCGCATCGTTCTTTATCGCTCTGCCTGTCGTTATGTAATGCACCTGGCCCCTGTCATTCTGCAGAATGAGCTCCACATTGTCGTAATTCTTGCCCGTCTTAAGCAGATCCATCAGCGGGGGATTCACGTTCAGCAGGTCTATGAGCTCCATACCCAGCACTTCCTCCTTGCTGTACCTGAACAGCTCTTCACAGTATTTGTTGAATATCTCGATCTTGCAGTCCCTGTCCACCATCAGGATGCCTTCATCCACTGTGTCTATAACAGCCAGAAGCTTTTTTTCATTCTTTTCGTATTCCAGCAGGTCTGTTTCCGCAACCGTCTCCACGTCTTCAATGTCCTGGAGCTTTTTAATCACTTCTTTTTTCTGTTCCCCGGTTATCTCGTGGATTTTGATGTTCACCTTCCCCGGGAAAACCTCCACCGAGACCAGGCTGATGCCTTTTTTGGAGATCGCATTAAGTATGTCAACCGTAATGCCTACTCTGTCCTTAGCTGTTATTGCGAATCTGGTGTGCATATTCCACCTCCCGTTTTTATGCTTCCGAACGGGACAGCTTTTTCCTGCTGCCGTTCAGAATCTTGACCATGAGCCTTACAGTTGTTGCGGAAAACATTATTCCAAAAGCGATGGCTCCTCCCGCAGCCATTGTCTGCATTCCGATCACCAGAGCTTCAGAATAGTTCTGCAGTACAATGGCGTTTATGGTAAGGTACGCCTTCAGGCCCGGAACCAGCGGGAATATCCCCGGTATGGAGAATTGTATTGCCGGAGTCTTCAGAAGCCTTGCCATGACCTCGCTGTAGATACCCACAACAAAAGCACCAAAGAACGATGCGAGGATTATGCTAGGCATATACAGATTATAGACAAGAAGGTATGCCGCCCATCCGAAGGCTCCGCAGAAACCTGTCCAAATAATTTTCTTCCTGTCTATGTTGAAGAGGATTACAGGGAATATGCTCCCGAAGAAAGCCAGTATCACCTGTTTTATCATGGCTTCACCCCTGTCCCGACTGTAAGCGCCGCTCCGATGCCTGCTCCGACAGCAGTAATGATGAGCATAGCTTCCCCGAATTTAGTGAAACCGGAGGTGAAATCTCCGTAAATAATATCCTTTATCCCGTTTGTAAGCGGCACTCCCGGCAGCAGTATCATTATGGCACCTGTTATGATGCTGCCTTTGCTCAGGATAGGAAGCATGCCCTCCGCAGCGATACTGGCCATGCCTATAATAAAGCCTGAGAAGAAGAATTCGAAAAACTGGAAAAACCCAAGCTTAGATACCTTCTCCATCATGAAATAAATAAAGACGCTTATTGCCGCGGCGGCAATCGAATCGTAGATCGTCCCGTTGAAGAAAAGCGAATAGACGAAGGAGGTCATGCTCGCGGCAAGGATCCTCACGGGAAGGCTGAACTCCGGAGCGTTTTCAATCCCCTTCAGCATCTTTACAGCCTCGTCGTAATCCATGCTGTTTTTCTTGAAATCCCTCGAGAAGGAGTTGATCAGCTCTATCCTGTACAGGTCCACTCCGGCATTCCTGACTTTTTTAAGCGACGTCATTTTCTCCCCGCTGCTGTCAAGCACAGAAACCATGACTCCCTTTGCAGTTGTTATGCATTCGCATTGCAGGTCATACGCAGCGCATATCCTTTCGATCGTCTCCTCTACCCTGTAAGTTTCCGCACCATTTTTCAGCAGTATCTGTCCAGAGGAAAGCGCGATTTCCAAAACCTGTTTTGTTTCCATAATTGTCCCCTTATTTGTCAAGCAGCTCGAAAAGAACCTGGGTCCCCTTGTTCTCCTTGTTCTCCCTTACTATCTCGTCATAAAGCGATTTAGAAAGCTCAAGCCCCGGTGTCCACAAGCCCATTTTCTCAGCCTCGGCGAGCGCTATGTTCATGTCCTTGACCATGTGCTTCACATAAAAGCCCGGCTCAAAATCACCCTTAATCATTCTCGGCGCAAGGTTGCTCAGAGACCAGCTTCCTGCCGCTCCGGCGCCTATGCTTTCCAAGACTTTTGAAGGATCAAGGCCTGCTTTTTTTGCATAGACCATAGCCTCGCTCACCCCGATCATGTTCGAAGCGATCGCTATCTGATTGCACATCTTTGTGTGCTGTCCTGCGCCGGCTCCTCCCTGCAGGATTATGTTCTTGCCCATAACCTGGAGAACCGGCATCATTTTTTCGAAGGCGTCCTTGTCGCCGCCAACCATTATCGTCAGAGTTGCGTTTTTAGCCCCAACGTCTCCGCCCGAAACCGGCGCATCCAGGGAATGTATTCCTTTAGCCTTCGCTTCGTCGTATATCCTCTTGGCAAGGGACGGTTCCGAAGTCGTCATGTCGATGACATATGACCCTTCCTTTGCATTTTTCAGGATTCCCTTTTCTCCCAGGTATACTTCCTCAACATCCTTGGGGTATCCGACCATGGTAATAACCACGTCAGCCTCTTTCGCCACCTCAGCAACCGTATCCTTCCACACCGCCCCGTTCTCCACCAGCGAATCTGTGCTCGATTTCGTCCTGTTGTAGACGAGAACCTGGTAGCCTGCCTTAAGCAGGTGAGAGGCCATGCTCTTTCCCATAACCCCTATTCCTATAAAACCTATTGTGTTTTTTGTTTCCATATTGCCTAATTCCTCCTTTTTAATAATTTTCTTTTTTATATTTCTCGTAGAATTCCGGTATGTGCTTACTTTAATGTTGTTGTCAGGCTGCCTATTTTTTCAATGCCGACTGTGATCTTGTCCCCGGATTTCAACCAGACCTGCTGACATTCAGGGTAACCCAGCACCACTCCGTCCGGGGTTCCTGAGTAGATGACATCTCCAGGTTTCAGAGTCATGAATTGCGAGATGTAACTAACTATTGTTGCGCAGTCAAAAATCATGAAGCTCGTGTTTGATGACTGGAGAGTTTTTCCGTTGACCTCACATTTTATTTCGAGATTGTTAGGATCAATCTCATCTGAAGTCACCAGATATGGGCCCATGGGAGCAAATCCGTCGCAGGTCTTTCCTAGAAGCCACTGTCCGCTGACAAACTGAAGATCCCTTGCCGAAAGGTCATTCCCCGCTGTGTACCCGAATACATAGGTCAGAGCATCTTCTTTAGGTACGTTTTTAGCCTCTTTTCCTATGACTATTACAAGCTCCGCTTCGTAGTCGAATTTATTCGCAGCCTTAGGGAGTTCAACGACGTCATTGTGAGCCGACAGGGCGTTGTTGAATTTGCTGAAGAGTATAGGCGCCTCAGGTACCTTCATTTCACATTCAGCCGCATGAGGTTTGTAGTTTAATCCTATGCAGAGGATTTTTTCAGGATTTAATATACAAGGCGCATATACCATGTTCTTCTCGCTTACGGTATCATCGTCCTTTTTCATTATCTCCTTCAATTCGCTTAGCGCTTTTTCTCCCCCCGCTATAACCTGCTCCATGGTAACTGGCGCCTTCATGGAATTCGCGTATGCAGCCTTCTCAACGTCTATTACACCTTTTTGCGTTTTTATGCCCAGACGGATCTCATTTCCCTTTTTAAAGTTAAGCAGCTTCATTTTTTCCCTCCTTGTTTGTCATATGTAACTATATTATATGCTAAATATTCTGCCGATGCCAACACATTCCGAATCCAATATCCGATATGGCAGGCAACCATAAATTACCAGTGACGCAAATAAAAAAAGAGGCTTCCTCAGTTTTCACTGAAGGCAAGCCTCGATTCTTCTGTTGTTATTCTTATTAAAGGATAACTATGTTTTCTGCCTGTGGTCCTTTTGGTCCTTTAACTACTTCGTATGATACGTTCTGACCTTCTTCAAGAGTCTTGTATCCATCCTTCTGGATCTGTGAGAAGTGTGCGAAAACGTCGTTTCCGTCTTCTCCTGTGATAAATCCAAATCCTTTTTCTCCATTAAACCATTTAACTGTACCGTTCATTATGTGTACCTCCGAAATTTTAAATATTTCTTAAATCCTTGTAATAATCCACAAATAAAATCTAGATATCACATTTTTGAAGTGGTACTTGATATATTTTTGTTGCATTATTAACTACTAATTTAAGCTTCCAATATAGGATAACACATCATTTCACAAATTACAAGTATCCCGAACAATTTTAAACCATAAATCAGTATAATACTTCCAGATTCCTGCCAAACACTTTCCTGAAATCCTTCCCGCATTTCAGAGAAATCACGCTCCCGGGTTCGGATGCCTTCCCTGAAACAAGGTTTATCTTAACCCTGTCTTCTTTTTCAGAGCAGTGCATCGCTTCCACGCTTCCATATTCGTTCCTGTCAAGCTCCTCAGCTATTCTGACAAACAGGCTCAGCTTTTTCACAGCTTCATAATCGCTTTTGTCCATGTAAAGCTTGTATTCGTTCCAGTCTTTCTTGAGGCTCTCGCTCCTGTGCATCCCTATTATGAAGGCGCAGATGACAAGCTCCCTGTTGTTAATACCGTTTATCCCGGAATTGAGGGCAAGGTAAAAGCCGTGGCTGTGGTGGTTATAGTAATCGAGATAAAGGCCTATGTCGTGGAGCAGCGCCCCCACTTCCAGCAGCTTTCTATATTTCCTGCCCAGCCCGTGCAGCTCCTGGAGCTGGTCGTACATCTCCAGAGACAGTTTTCTGATGTGGTAGCTGTGCTGGATGCCTGCATCATACTTTTTCAGCGTATTGAAGATGCTGTGCTGGAGCACGTTTGTTACGATCTCGTCCTTGAATCCAAGCTTTTCCAGATACTGTTTGAAGAAGACACCCTCCCTGAGACCGTTACCGCTGACAACAAGCATTGGGGAATCTATGTATTCCATAAGCACTTTCAGCGGCACAAGCCCTCCCGAGATGATGTCGGCCCTGTCCTTCTGGAGACCTGAAATTTCCTTTCTTTCGCTGATTGTTGCTGCGGTGACTTTCGCGTATACCTCCTGGACCTCGCATGGTTCCATGATGTAGTTGTGGAGCCCCTCTATGAAATAACCTTTTTCCCTCTTGTTGATCTTCGCCACCGTTCTTACCGAGCCTCCCAGCCCAATAACGGGAAGTCCGGCAGCATCGTCCAGCCAGCCCAGGCCTCTCAGCTTGTCTCTTATGATCTTTTCAAGGTTCCCTAGCTTTCCAACCTCCGTCTCTCCCTTGCCCAGGAACTTCTCAGTCATGTTGACGGCTCCGAAGGGTATGCTAACGGAATTCCTTACCCTTCTCTTTTCCACACGGATAATCTCCGTGCTTCCCCCGCCTATGTCGAGGATCACGCAGTCGTCGACGTCTATTGTATTTATCACGCCCAGGTAGTCGTAATATGCTTCCATCTCTCCGGGTATTACATCGAACTTGAAGCCCGTTTCAGCAGCAACCTTCGCGATGAATTCTTCACCGTTGGCAGCATTTCTGACACCTGCAGTTGCCACGGCTATTGTGTTTTCAACATCGTAGTATTCTATGAATCTCCTGAAGAGCTTCAGGGCCTCCACCGTCCTCTGGACGGCGACCGGCTTGAGAATGTTGTCCTCGGCCATTCCTTCGCTGAGCCTCACCATTTCCTTTGCCTGATCAATCATTTTGTAAGAACCGTTGTCGTATATCTTCATTATGATCATTCGCACCGAGTTTGACCCCAGGTCTATGATCGCAAGCTTTTCTTCCAATATGAACACCTCCGAGATTGTTTGTTTTGTCGCCCGCTTAAGCACTATACACCCGGTTCGAAATCCTCCAGGTGCAAAGCTTCAAATTTAGGAAAATCCGCCTCTGCAATTTCAGCCTTCGCTTCCTTCACCGCAAGTTTGCAGAAATACATCTGGCTGTCCAGGCTCTTTTTGCCTCTCCTGTCTATCTTCCTGTATTTCCCGCTCTGCTCCAGAACTCTTGCTTTTAGGGTATCCGCGAGTTCAACTTCAAGCACGCCGATTATCCTGTCCTTTATGCCGCTGTCCTCGACAGGGAAAAGAAGTTCCACTCTCGCATCCAGGTTCCTTGGCATCCAGTCTGCGCTTGAGAGATAGATATCTTCCCTTCCGTCGTTGTAGAAATAATTCACCCTGCTGTGCTCAAGGAATCTTCCGACTATGCTTATGACAGTTATGTTTTCGCTTACGCCCTTGATGCCCGGCCTAAGGCAGCATATGCCCCTTACTATCAGCTTTATCTGAACACCTGCGGCGGAAGCGCTGTACAGCGCAGCGATCAGCTCCCTGTCGACCAGGGAGTTCATCTTGGCCATGATGACCGCCTTGTTTCCTGCGAGGGCATTCTGCCTTTCATTTTCTATCAGGCTGAGCAACTTCTTCCTAAGCCCTACGGGTGCCGCTTCGAGCTTATACCACTGCGGAGGTTCGGAATAGCCCGAAAGCATGTTGAATACGGCGGAAGCATCCGCCCCGATATATTCATTTGTCGTGAAAAGCCCCATGTCGGTATACAGCGTTGCGGTTATGTCATTGTAGTTGCCCGTTCCCAGATGCACGTATCTCTTTATTCCCGATTCCTCGCGCCTGACAACCAGGGTTATCTTGCAGTGTGTCTTTAAGCCCACAAGGCCGTATATGACATGGCAGCCGGCCTGCTCAAGCCTCTTGGCCCACTGTATGTTCCTTTCCTCATCGAATCTCGCCTTCACCTCCAGCAGCACCATGACCTGCTTGCCGCTTTCGGCCGCCTGCTCGAGGGCCCTTACAATAGGCGAATTGCCGCTCACCCTATAGAGCGTCTGCTTGATTGCGAGGACATCCGGATCCCTGGAAGCCTTCTCGATGAATCCGACCACAGCGTCAAACGAATCATAGGGGTGGTGAACGAAAACGTCCTTCCTGTCTATAGCCCCGAATATGTCCTCCTCTCCCTTGAGAGCCTGGGGATACTGCGGCTCGTAGGGTTTGTATTTCAGATGTCTGTAACCTTCCATCGAACTCAATTTCATGAGGAAGGTCAGGTCTATAGGACCCTTGATGTAGTATATATCGCCCTTGTGGATATCAAGGGCATTCTTAAGGACGTTCAGAAGCCTGTCGTCGACAGCATGGTCGATTTCGAGCCTAATTCCGGCTCCCCAGTTCCTCTTCTTCAGGGATTTCTCTATTTCAAGAAGCAGATCCTCTGCTTCCTCTTCGTCTATTGTAAGATCGGCATTTCGCGTGATCCTGTACGGATGGGCGCATAAGATTTCACGCCCGGTAAAAAGCGTGTCCAGGAACATCATTATGATCTCCTCGAGAAAGATGAAATACCTTCCGTTTTTTTCGGCTGATCCGGGCAGCTCTATCATCCTGGGAAGCCCCGCCGGCACCTGCACCGTAGCGAACATGTACTCCTTGTCGCCGTCGCTGTGTTTTAGAAGTATGCCAATATTCAGGCTCTTGCTCAGAATCAGCGGGAACGGCCTTCTCGAATCCACCGCCATCGGTGTCAGGACAGGATAAACCATGTCGCTGAAGTAATCCTGCAGGAATGCCTTCTGGGAATCGTCCAGTTCTTCGCCAGGCAGGACTTTGATTCCGCTTTTCCCTAGCAGAGGGAAGAGCGATCTGTTCAAGGTGTTGTACTGTTTATCCACCATGACATGCGTCCTAACGGATATCTGCTTGAGCTGCTGTTTAGGCGTGAGGCCTGAGATATCGATTTTTGTATACCCGGCTTTGACCTGGTCCTTCAGGGATGCGGCCCTGATCATGAAAAACTCATCAAGATTGGAGCTGGTTATGGCCAGGAACTTGATCCTTTCAAAGAGGGGATTGCTCTTGTCCCTCGCTTCGTCGAGAACCCTGTCATTGAACTCAAGCCAGCTCAGTTCCCTGTTGATATAGAATTCCGGATTTCTGTAATCCTCACTGCGCATTCGTCATCACCTTCTTAATCTTAATTTCTGGGATTACGCCGAAAACTGTCTTGAAAAATTCCGCCTTTACGTCAAAGGTCCACTCCTCAAGGAGTATATCCCTGGCGGTTACCACTCTTATGAGCAGCCTGCTGCTTTCCCATTCAACTTTCATTTCGCTTATCTTCTGCTTGTGGCTCCTGTCGAGGGCGTCAGCAATCCTTATGATTGCCGAAAGCTTTGCAACGATAAGCTTTGAGGGTTCTTCAAGAGATGAAAAGTTGGGATGGCTTATTTCGGGGCCGAGCCCGCTGTGGTATCTTGCAACATTAGCAATGATTTTTTGCTCCTCCTGGATTATTCCCGGAATTTCGGAAGCAAGCACTATGTTGTAGGACTGGATGTAGTGCTCGTTGAGGCTAATGAATTTTCCGCTGTCGTGCAGTATCGCAGCCAGCTGCAGAAGCAGCCTCTCCCTCTTTCCAAGCCCGTGAAGCTTTCGGGTTTCATCAAACAGGATCAGCGATTTCTCCTCAACATCCTCGGCATGAGCTTTGTCATACTGGAATTTCGCGGCTATCGATCTAGCCAGGGTCAGCGCATCCTTTTCAAGCTCATCCCTTTCCTCTCCGTACACCCTTTTTCTGCAGATATCCACAATTAGCCCGTCCATTATGGAGACAAGCGGTGTGTAGAATTTGTCTGCCGCAGTTTTATCGAAGAACTTTTTGAATATCATCATTGTCGGGATCAGGATTTCCGCGCTCTCCAGCTGGAGCTCCAGTTCCTTCATAATAAATTGCGGTGATTTATAAAGCATCTCCTGATAAAGTCCGTCGAAGTCTTTCTTCATTATGTAGTTCCTTTTTTTATCGCGGTTGATCCTGAGGTTCAGTTTGCCTATCATTTTGACATCGCCCCCGATGAGGACGATATTCTTTATGGCGTCCTGGTTCTTGAAATAATCCACCGTATCTATCTTGCCTTCAACAAATTCTTCCAGCACTCTTGGAAAATTCAGCGTCCTTCCTTCAAGATCGGAAAGTATTTCCCTGACCCTAAGCGGTCCAAGCTTTATGTTCAGGCTCTCCTCAAGCCTGTCATTGTTAATTATATAAACCTGGCTGCTTCCGAAGCCTATATCCACTATCACGCAGCCTTCTTTTCTTATATCCTTATAATTTGGCAGGTGCTCCCGGAGGGCATTATATGCGAAATACCTTTCAGTGGAATTGTCTATGACATCTATGTCGAGTCCAGTCTTGATTTTTATCTGGTCCACAATGTATTCCCTGTTCCTGGCTTCACGAACGGCCGTCGTGGCAACAGCCCTGTATATTTTCACATTATAATCCAGCATCAGCTTCTTGAAGCCTTTCAGTATCTCACAGGTCTCCACCAGCGTTTCAAAGCTGACCCACCCGGTGGCAAATGTATCCTTGCCCAGGTCTACAGGCCTTCTGAGGCTTTCAAGAGTCTTTATTTCCATGTTTTTCCCTATTTCCACAATCTTCATGCTGAGCGCATGGGATCCCAATTCTATTGCTGCAGCCAGCTGGCTTTTAACACTCGCGTTCATCTTTTCACCTCGCAAACTCTCTCATTTATGCTTGATTATATAACTTACAGAATTTTCGGTCAAGAGCAATCTAAAAACAGAGACCGGCTACATGCCGGTCCCACCATTTTCAGTTTTTATGTATTTTATGAATCCGTCGTCCAGGATTGATTTCACCATGCCTGCCTCATGCAGGTATTCCAGGTAGGATCTGAACATCCTTTCCAGCACGAGGAATCTGGGCCTGTTTGTCACGCGTATGCCAAAGCTTTTTATTGCCTCTCTGAACATTTCCTCAGTTGTCATCGCATCTTCAATTATATCGTATACCATCTGGGCCCTCTGCTTGTAGAAAGCGATGTTGTCATATGTAAGTTTGGTTATATCATCGTATATCCCCTTATGAGCGACTACGTATTTGCTGCAGCTTAAGCCAAAAAGCTTTTCCTTGCTTTTCAGGTCCTCCCGCAGTATATAGGCGTAAGGCAGCTTTGCTCCATTCATTACATCATGGCTTATCAGCGAATCCCCCATATAGGCGACGTCGTCAGGCGTTATGATGCAGATGTGGGCAGGGCTGTGACCCGGTGTATGGACCACTTTGAATTTAATATCGCAAACAAATATTTTGCTTTGCTCTTCCGTGATCTTAATATCTGTTTCGAAAACCATGTGTCCGTTCTGCTGTTCCACCTCGGTAAGCGTCTGACTGTTGAAGTAAACCTTGAGGTTGACTGCAGAACTGCAGACATAAGCTTCATAAGCCGGCATAGCGATTATGCTGTTGTACTTGCTCTTCAAAAACGCGTTGTTGCCGACGTGATCTATGTGGCAATGGCTGTTTATTATTGCCGCCACCCTGAAATTGCTGCCTTCAAGCAGGCTGACTATACCCTCTCTCTCCCCCCTGGCCCATCCCGAGTCCAGCATTATGATCTCTTCATCGTTTATCTTATAGAAAGGTATGTAGGTCATCCCTGTATCGATACAAAAGGTGTTACCCTTGATTTTCAATATTTCCATTTGATAGTCTCCTCATTTTCATTTGTGGTTCAGCTTATAGGTTATTACAAAACCTCAGCACCTGTCAATCACAATACAATCAGCCTGCGGCGCAAAAACGCCCCGGGACTCAGCATCCCGGGGCATTGCATTACATTTTTCTTCGTTTTACATAATGGGTGTGGAGAAGCTCATGAGCTTTTTCTCCGTACGGCTCTCCAAGGAATTCCTTGTAGAGCTGTTTGATATACGGATTTTCGTGGGACTTCCTGATTGGCTTGCCCCTGTCCTCTTCATAGATGCATTCCATACGTTTCTTGAGTATATCCATATCGCCATGCAGGTAAGGCTGGCCTCCTCCTCCGATGCATCCGCCAGGGCATGCCATTATCTCGATAGCATGGTAATTGGCTTCGCCGGAACGTATAGCCTCAAGCAGCTTCCTAGCATTTCCAAGACCGTGGGCAACAGCTATCTTAACATCAAGGTCATTCACCTTTACGGTAGCTTCCTTTATGCCGTCGAAGCCTCTCAAATCGTTGAAATCAACCTGTTCTAGGGTTTCGTTCGTGAGCCATTCGTAAGCGGTTCTGAGCGCTGCTTCGATAACTCCGCCTGTCGCTCCGAATATGATTGACGCACCTGTTGATTCTCCAAGAGGATTGTCGAATTCCTCGTCCTTGAGCGCCATGAGGTCGATGTTGGCTTCTTTTAGCATCATCGCGAGCTCTCTTGTCGTTATAACTGTATCTACATCCTGCAGCCCGTCGTTTGAGAGTTCCGGCCTTGCAGCTTCATACTTCTTTGCGAGACAAGGCATTACGGACACCACATAAACGTCTTTAGGATCCACGCCTATCTTCTGGGCGTAGTATGTCTTTACAATAGCACCCATCATTTCGTGAGGGGATTTGCAGCTTGAAGGTATGTCGAGCATGTCATTGAACTGGTGTTCAAAGAACTTGACCCATCCAGGGCAGCAGCTTGTGAGGATTGGAAGCTTTCCTCCGTGCTGAAGCCTGTGAGCAAACTCAGACGCCTCCTCCATTATCGTCAGGTCCGCTGCAAAGTCTGTGTCAAAGACTGCATTGAAACCGAGCTGCCTCAATCCTGCAGCCATTTTTCCTGTTACGCTTGTGCCTGGTTCAGCCCCGAACTCTTCTCCGAGGGCAACCCTGACAGCCGGAGCAGTCTGGACTACCACAAACTTCTTCTTATCATTCAGCGCATCCCATACCCTGCCGATATTGTTGACCTCGACCAACGCTCCCGTAGGACAAACCGCTACGCACTGTCCGCAGAAGGTGCATGTTGATTCAATAAGCGGGAGATTCATCGAAGGAGCCACATGCGTCTTGAATCCTCTGTTTATTGCCGAAAGCACGTTTACGGTCTGAACCTTGTTGCACATGGTTTCGCACCTTCTGCATAGGACGCATTTATCCATATCCCTTATGATCGAAAAGCTTGAGGTGTCTTTAGGAACCCTCAGCCTCTCTCCCTCGAACTTGACTTCACGGATGTTAAGCTCCGCTGCCAGCGCCTGAAGTTCACACTCCAGGTTCTTTGCGCATACAAGACAGTCCTTAGGATGGTTTGAAAGAAGGAGCTCAACTACCAACCTTCTTGCCTTGATGACCCTCACTGTGTTGGTCGTTACAACCATGCCCTCTGTAACAGGCGTTGCGCAGGCTGGCGCAAGGTTTCTTCTGCCCGCTACCTCAACAACGCAGACTCGGCATGAAGCAGCCTGGTTAACCATCTTCAGGTTGTGCAGATCCAGATGGCATAGCGTTGGAATTTTTATATTCAATTTCTTGGCTGCTTCAAGGATGGTCGACCCTTCCTCGACGGCAACATTCATATTGTTTATTGTTAAATTTACCATAGCCATAAAGTCACCCCTTTCACTAGCGCTTTTCTATCGCGCTAAACTTGCATGCGTTCATGCATGCGCCGCACTTGATACATTCTGACTGGTCGATCTCGTGAACCTTCTTAGGTGCTCCTGAGATGCACTTGACCGGACATACTCTCGCACATGCAGTACAGCCTATGCACTTGTCCGCCAGTATGTTGTATGACAGAAGCGCCTGGCAAACGCCTGCAGGACATTTCTTGTCTCTGACATGGGCAAGATATTCGTCATAGAAGTAATTCAATGTGCTCAAAATAGGGTTCGGAGCGGTCTGTCCGAGTCCGCAGAGAGCTGTATCCTTTATGGTTTCGCCTAGTTCCCTGAGATCGAGCAGGTCCTGTTCGGTCCCCTGTCCGTTTGTGATCTTCTCCAGTATCTCATGGAGCCTCTTGGTTCCTACACGGCATGGAGTACACTTTCCGCAGGATTCGTCGACTGTGAACTCAAGATAGAATTTCGCTATGTCGACCATGCAGTTGTCTTCATCCATTACTATCATACCGCCGGAGCCCATCATGGAGCCTATGGCGGTCAGGTTTTCATAGTCTATAGGAATATCCAGGTTTTCAGCTGTTATGCATCCGCCGGAAGGTCCTCCTGTCTGAACAGCCTTGAACTTCTTGTTGTTCTTGATTCCTCCGCCGATTTCGTAAATAACGTCTCTCAGAATTGTCCCCATAGGCACTTCAACGAGTCCAACGTTGTTTATTTTTCCTGCCAGCGCGAAAACTTTGGTTCCGCCTGATTTTTCGGTTCCTATCTTCTTGAACCATTCAGGGCCTTTCAATATTATCGGAGGAACGTTCGCAAACGTCTCTACGTTGTTAACGCAGGTAGGTTTGCCCCATACGCCGCTTTCTGCAGGGAATGGCGGTTTTGTCGTAGGCTCTCCCCTTTCTCCTTCTATCGAGTGGATAAGGGCAGTTTCCTCGCCGCAGACAAATGCGCCAGCACCGTACCTCAGCTCAAGATCGAAGTCGAAACCCGATCCCAGTATGTCCTTGCCAAGCAACCCGAGCTCCCTTGCCTGTGCTATTGCTATTTCAAGCCTGTGTATAGCCAGCGGGTATTCAGCCCTTATATAGATATATCCATGGTTTGCTCCGATCGCGTAGCCGGCAATAGCCATAGCTTCAAGCACTGTATGAGGGTCTCCTTCAAGAATAGACCTGTCCATGAATGCACCCGGATCTCCTTCATCAGCATTGCAGATGATGTATTTTTCATCCGATACGCTCTTGTTGGCAAATTTCCACTTCAAGCCTGTAGGGAATCCGCCGCCGCCTCTTCCCCTGAGGCCTGACTTCATGACAGTGTCTATTACTTCTTCAGGAGTCATCTCTGTGATACATTTCGCGAGAGCCTGATAGCCTTCTGCCGCCAGGCATTCGTTGATGTCTTCCGGGTTGATGAAACCGCAGTTCCTTAGGGCTATCCTGACCTGTTTCTTGTAGAAAGGAAGATCTCTCTGGCCTTCAAGCTTAACATTCAGGTTAGGCTCCACATAAAGCAGCCTCTCAACCTGACGTCCTTTTACGGCATGCTCCGCAATTATCTCCTCGGCATCTTCGGGCTTCACTGTCACATAGAAAACATCATCAGGATAAACCTTAACGATCGGACCTTTCTCACAGAAACCGAAGCAGCCTGTGGTAACAACTTCAACCTCATCTGCCAGTCCGTGATTCTTTATGCTTTCATTCAATTTATCCATCAGTTTTAAGCTTTCCGAAGACGTACATCCCGTTCCGCCACAAACCAATAGATGCATTCTGTAGCTACTCATAATTCATCCTCCCTTAGTCTATTTTTTCAAAGGATTTTGTGATTATCGCATTCTGAAGAAGCCGTCCGTTCTTGATATGCTCTGTAACGATCTCACGGCCCCTTGCTGCATCTACATGCCCGTAAAGCACAGGTGGCTTGTCATTTGATACGACTTCGACGATCGGTTCATCAGCGCAATATCCCATGCATCCCGTCTGTGTGACCGATACATTCTTAATGCCCTGCTTGGCTATCTCATCCATTATCGCGCTCATGGTTTCCCTGGCACCGCTGGCTATTCCGCAGGTTGCCATTCCGACTCTTATAATCATTCTGTTTTCGGACTCCGCAGTGGATCTTAAATCCAGGTTGTCCTTGGCAGCCTGTCTCAGCTTCTGGAGTTCTTCAAGGGATTTAATCTTACTCATACCATAACCTCCTATTTGCATTCCTCAAGAATTTTTATAATCTGTTCTTTTTCCACTCTGCCGTAAACCTTATCATTGATCATAACTACTGGTGCAAGACCGCATGCTCCGACACACCTCAGACCTGACAAAGTGAATTTCATGTCGGACGAAGTTTCTCCAGCTTTCAGGTTGAGCTGTTTTTCGAATTCCTTCATGATCGCATCAGCACCTCTGACGAAGCAGGCAGTTCCAAGGCATACATTGACTACATATTTTCCCCTTGGTGTAGTTGTGAAATAGGAGTAGAACTTGATCACACCGTAGATTTTGGAAGTAGGTATGTCCAGTTTTTCGGAGATAAAATATATCACCTCATCGGAAAGATACCCATATAGATGCTGCGCTTTATGAAGTACGGCTATCAAAGCACCTCTTCTGTCTTCGATTCCACTGATAAAGCTGTCGAGTTCGTTAAATTTTTCACTTGGATTACAATTGCTACATCCCATAAACAAACCTCCTTTTCTTCACTATAGACATATTTTAATACATAGCAACAGAAAAATAAAGCTTTATTTGCGAAGATTCAAACTATTTCGCATATTCGCAATTGCGGGATTTCATTCCAGGTCCTCAGCTATTGCGTCCAATCTCGTTTCAAGCCGCTGCGGATTTTCTATGTATTGCTTCAAAAGCTTAAGCGAGTTTGCCAGATAAAGCCCGTCACAGATCCTCTCATCGAACGTATAGCCTATTTGGCAGCAGTTGCTGACAACGACTTCTCCATTTTCAACTACCGGCAGCTTCTCTTTCTTTCCCATCGCAGCGAAGATCCCTGTAGTTCCAAAATCGTAAAGGTGATGATAGACATATTCTGTTTTGATCGACTTAAGATAGGAGAAGAACAGGGTTGTATGAAACGGGCTCACTTCGATCAGTCTTCTCGGCAGCATGTTATGCTTGTCCATGCTTTTCAGCAGTTCTACAAGCACTTTTTTTGCCAAGCCGGGCATGGACATTATCCTTGCAGCTGTCCTTTCAGCTTCGCCGCGGCTTTCTTCATCGATATTCTCGGAAATGCTTCTATCCACAATATCTGCAACTTCAAATATATTCTCCAGCCCGGTAAAACCAAACTTAACTGTAGTCTCGTCCCCCTCATCGTGAAGCGATCGTTTAACTGCCATAGAAACAAATATCCCTTCCCTCGAGTATAACTGCCGGTTCATGACAAAACGGTTCAGCTGCGGCCTTTCCGCTATGACGCGTACATAGGCAGCTATGAACAAATGCATGTAGCTTACCCTGTAACCCTGATGGCGCTTCTCGAGTATATACTCATCAATCGAGTCGGTGCAGACAACCTGCTTCGCAAATATCTGTGCGTCGCTGCGCCTGCTCATGATATATGGGATCATCTTCACAAAAGGACCTGTCGATTTTATTTTTCTGCCATCTCTTCTACCCAAAGGGCATCACCTCGCTCACATCATTGATTGTTAAAAGACCGGCATATCACCGGTCTTCAGCATTTAATACCTAATTATATAATGAAGAAGCATGCAGCCATCACCGCATATACAGCGAGAAGCTGGACTCCTTCAAGCCAGTTTGACTGGCCGTCGTTAGCTACCCTGTTACCTATAAGAACGGAAAAGAACAGGGCTATAAGTTCGAATTCATTGAAGACGATGCTCATAGGGGAGAAAAGCAGGCTCAGGAATACGAGCACAGGCATAACAAACAGGATTATCTGCAGGCTTGAGCCGAGTGCAATTTCAACAGCCACATCCATCTTGTTCTTGTAGGCCATCACCACAGCTGTGCTGTGTTCTGCCGCGTTACCGATCAGCGGAACCAGGATGATACCAACGAAGAACTCGCTGAGGCCCATCGCCTGTGTCATCGGTTCGACAGCGCTTACAAAAAACTCGGACTCAAAACCTATCAAAACTGTTGCAGCAACCAGAACCATCGAAGCGGTTTTCAGAGACCATTTCGGGGCGCTCTCCTGGCTGTGGTCAACCGAGTAGAGATCCTTGTGTGTGTAGAACGAAAAAATCAAACTGAATATGTATATGCCGAACATGATCACGGCCACGAGAACGCTCAGCCCCTCGTATCTGGTTGTGAGGAGTTCCGGATTCATGGTGTGCGTGAAAAGCGCCGGAACGATCAACCCTATGAGCGCGAAAAGCAGCATGCTGGCAGAAACCTCCACAGCCTCTTTGTTAAAGGTCTGATTTTTATGCTTAAGCCCACCGACCAGCATGCTTAGGCCCAGGACCAGCAGAACGTTTCCGATAACCGACCCGGATATTGAAGCTTTTACCACCTCGAAAAGCCCGGCCTTCAATGCAAAGAAAGCGATTATCAGTTCAGTTGCATTTCCGAAGGTCGCATTCAGAAACCCTCCGACTCGCGGCCCTGTGTAAAAGGATATTTCTTCCGTAGCTTCCCCCATCAAGCCTGCCAGCGGTATGATCGCCAGCGCAGAGAGCACGAACATGGCTGTTCCCGAGATGTGCATGAATTCAGCGACGAAGCTGATCGGGACAAAAATCAATAAATACCTTAATATCTTCATTGTATATCTTCTCCTCCATAAATTACGTAATTTCAGTATACCATTATTTCTCAAAAAAAGAAGTCCTGTTTTATCAGAACTTCTCGGTTTCATCCTGGCTTGGCTCTATGTGGATTATCACCTGGGCATCGCAGTTAAGCTCGCCCCTGATGGAGTTTTCAATTTCGTGCATCAGCCTGTGTGACTCCTGTAGGCTCATGTGGGCATCCGCCTGCACATGCATGTCAATATAGATGTCGTCAGCCGTACCTCGGCTCCTTATTTTATGAACTCCTTTGACGCCATCCTGAGCCAGTGCTATTCTTTCGATCCTCTCAGCTTCAACAGCCTGGCAGTCTACGAGTATGCCGCTTGCTGATTTGAATATCTCATAGGCCGCGTGGAAGATGAAGCCGGCTACAACGACCGAAGCTATGGTATCCACCACAGGAGGTGCTCCGAGTTTTATCGCTACCAGTGTTACTATAACGCCGATGGTAACATATATATCGCTTTTCGTGTGCATAGCATCCGAGACAAGTATTGTGCTGTTAAGTTCAACACCTTTTCTGTGTTCATAACGGGTGACGAATATGTTTATGCAGAGGGTAACAAGCATGACAATAAAGCTTTGAATAGATATTTCCGGGGTTATTGGATTTGCAAATTTGGTTATTGCCTCGGAAATAATTTTGAATCCGAGAAAACCCAGCATCCCCACTATAAAAAGGCCTGTGAGTGTTTCATATTTTTTGTGGCCATAGGGATGGTCTTCGTCTACAGGCTTTGCAGCAGCCGCTATCCCTATGATACCTATTACATTTGAAGATCCGTCCGTCAGGGAATGAAACCCGTCAGCAGTCATGCTTTCGCTGTTGATGTAGGTTCCCATTGCTATCTTAGCTGCAGCAACGATGATGTTAAGAACCAGGATAATCCATAACACTTTGCTTATTGACTTATATTTCCCGTTTACCATCATGGCACCGCCTTTCTCACACAATATGCCGCCAAAATAATTATCAATTGGGAGGTTGTGTGTCTCTTAATCATAAGGCAAAAAGCCTTGCATGTCAACCTCTCACGGCTGCGCAGGCCAAACGGTTTTCATTCTCATTCGATAATCGAGTGCAACTGATAACCTTTCACAACTAAAAAGCACACCATTCATTTTGAGTGAACAATGTGCTTTTATCATTCTGGTTAAATGATACCGGATATATGGTTTATGAACTGCTGCGCCGTTCTTCCGGAAATGCCGCCATGGCTCAATTCCCACTTGTTGGCCTCGGCACGCAGCACCTCCCCGGCTATGTCCAGATTCATCTTCTTTGCCAGTTCCTCAACGATGTTGTAGAATTCTTTTCTCGTAGGCTTCGAATAGCATATTGTCACACCAAACCTGCTGACCAGCGAGAGCTTCTCCTCGATTGTGTCGGAGCGATGCAGCTCCTCCGAGGTCTCCATATCAGATCGGTCGTTCCAGGTTTCCCTTATGAGATGCCTTCTGTTCGAAGTCGCATATATCAGTATGTTTTCCGGCTTCGTCTCGACTCCGCCTTCGATTACTGCCTTGAGGAACTTATATTCAATTTCAAATTCTTCAAAAGACAGGTCATCCATATAGATAATAAATCTGTAATTCCTGTTTTTGATCTGTGAAATAACAGTAGACAGATCCTTGAACTGGTGCTTGTAAATTTCTATCATCCTGAGACCCCTGTCGTAATACTGATTGACTACAGCCTTTATGCTTGTAGACTTTCCTGTCCCGCTGTCACCGAACAGCAGCACATTGTTGGCTTTTCGGCCTTCTACAAACGCCTCGGTATTGTCAGTGAGCTCCTTCTTCTGGATCTCGTAGCCTATGAGGTCGTCCAGCATAACCTTGTCCATGTTGTTGATAGGACAAAATTCAATCCTGCCTTCACCTATGCTTGAGATCCTGAAAGCCTTGTTGAGTCCTAACATCCCTACCCCGTAGTCCCTGTAGAAGCCTGTTACGCAGTCAAAGAATTCATTCTCATCCGCTGCGGTTTCAAGCTGCTCGCTCAAAGCCTGCACCTTTTCGCTGACATTCCTGTTATACATCAGTTCTTTTTTTGCGATGGCTTTATAATCTGAAATCATCGAAAAGCAGTCAATCCCGAGTTCAGACTCTATTGGACCGAAGTCGAAATCAAACAGGCTTTTAAATGCCTTAAAATCATTTTTCGCAAAAATGTTGACGCTTCCGACCTTGGCCCCTACCTTCTCGCAGGTTATGCTGAAAGGGTTCTCGTTTGTTATAAGAAGGAATGTCAGATAATTATGCCACAGATTCTTGTCAAAGCCGTAAGCAGTAGCCACCTCAAGTATCCTCTTGATCTGCCTGTAGCAGTCCTTGACAACATGATCCTTCGGCACATCACTATTTTCAAACTTCCTGAAGATCTCACCCATCTGGTACAGAATGCTGTCCTCTTTCAGATCTCCGTATATTATCAGCTTTGCTATTTCTTTATACACTTTGCCGCTTCCTTCCCATTATCCGCTGGATATTCTGATTTTCAGATAAGTATACTATTATGAACGGGAATATTCAACATGAGTATCTTATCCAGATTGCTGCTCTTAGAATTCTTTCTTGCCGTAGCCGCCTTTTTTATATGCAAGTATGCCTTCCACCGTCAGGGACTTGAGTCCCAGGACGTTTCGGAGCTTGATAGTTACGTTTTCGATCTCCCCGCTCATCGCTTTTTTAGGTATATAACAATTAATACCGTCCTTCTCAAAGCTGTCGAAAGAGCTCGTGTATTCAGGCTTTCCAAGCTTCACAACCGGCACAAAAATAGGCCCTGAACAGCAGCCTCCCCTGTTTTCCATGTCTATATAAAGATCCTTAACATTTTGTCCTGTCAGATATTCCTTTACTCCGCGTTTGATTTCAATATTAATAACAATGCACCTTCTTCGTTTAAATATAGATTCTCCATTAACATTTTGCAACTTTGCCCATCATGTCAGTATGAGGCTCCAGACCGGGGTCGAAACAAGGGATGCTATGGTCGAGAACACCACGCATTTAGCAGCAAATTCCGCATCACCGTTATACTTGGAAGCCAGTATGCCTGTGGTTGTTCCCGCCGGCATAGCAGTCAATATTACCGCAACTCCAGCGACCAGCGGGTCAGCCCTGAACATTGCGCAGCCTATCCATACGGCCAGCGGAAGCAGCACCAGCCTCAAAAATGTGAAATAAACAATTGTCTTGTTTAACAAGGCCTTAAAGTCTACGTCCGCAAGAATGGTCCCTATGACAATCATCGACAGAGCGGTGCAGCAGTTGCTGAGATTCTTTACAAAGGTGTCCAGGACTCCGGGCAGCTGAAACTGCGTAAACATCAAGGACAGCCCTATGAAAACCGCTATAATGCAAGGGTGCGTCAGCACCTTTTTGATAAGCGTCCTCCTGTCAGGGGATTCCGTGAAAGTCGCCACACCTGCAGACCACATTACGGTTCTCTGCGGTATCAAAAATATTGAAGCAAGAGTCAGCCCCATTGTGCCGAAAACACTTTCCGCCACCGGATTTCCAAGAAAGCCGGCGTTGGAGCACACCGTGGCATACTGAAGAACCTTTCTCTTCTCTGCTCCGCATTTCACATAAATTGTTTTTCCCAGAAGAAAACACATGATCTGGACAAGTACCGATATGACGAATATAGTTCCGAAATTTATCAGGATGCTTGCGCTGAAGGTTATCATGAAAGACCTTATAATGTTGCATGGAAGCACAACATATATCACAAGGTCCGTCAGGCTTACCTTGCCTTCTTCAGTTATTATGTTCAGGCGCTTTAAAACAAGCCCGATAAGGATCATAAGAAACATAGTCAGCTGCAAGTCAGCCAAATCTTGTATTGCCATTACCAACACCCGCTTTCCATTAACCATTATACCTATACCGCAATTTATTGCCAATATCAGAAGAAATTTTTTCTTCAAACAAAGCTTGCCGAAAAACTCCGGAAATGATTATACTTAGATTGTAAGCCATTATGGAAGGAGTGATAGTTTGCCATCGAAGAAAACAAGGCGGGGCTTCGACCCGGATGACCACAGGGACTTTTCAGGCGAAGAACTGCGCAAGCTCTCGTCAGCCCAGGAAGAGGTCCAGTGGCTGTTGGACAGGGGCTATCGGATAGGTCCGGCTGTAGAATTCATAGGCGGCCACTACCAGCTTTCGTCAAGGCAGCGAACTGCCCTTCAGAGGGCTTCTTCTTCAAAGCTGCAGCATGAAAGGAGATTGTCCAGCATGCTTCCCTTTCAAGCTGCCAGGGATGGATGCCTTTATATTGACGGCTTCAACCTTTTAATCACCCTGGAGGTGGCTCTTTCGGGCAGCCTCGTCATACTGGGAAGCGACGGGGTTCTGAGGGACCTTGCAGGCTTGAGGGGAACCTACTTTATCATCGATCAGACAGACAAGGCTCTGGAGCTTATAGGGGAAACCTTCCGCGCGCTTCAGGTTCCTGAGGCAGTATTCTATCTGGACGCTCCCGTTTCAAACTCCGGCAGGCTTAAGAACCGGATCCTGGCGCATGCTGACCTATGGAATATGCCAGTCGCCGTCGAACTCGTGCCAAACTCGGATATTGTATTATCCAAAATGTCGCGAATTGTTACTGGTGATTCAGCAGTGCTTGACCAGTGTTCAAGCTGGTTCAACCTTTCAAAAAAGATTGTAGCCGACCACATCAAGGATGCATGGATTGTGAATTTCAGTCATTGTGAATAAAAAAATCACCGCTGCGCATTTTTTATCCGCAGCGGTGCCGTCTTTTTTGCTATTCTTCCTGGTTTCCGAACAGTTCCCTTAGCAATCTTTCTCTCTCTGCTCTTTCCTCCTGCTCTTTCCTCTGGTTCATTTCAAAATCCAAAGCTTCGTCGCATTTGTTGATGAAATCGTCGGTCAGGTATTCTTTGTTTCTGTAATAGAAACATACTTTTTTCTGTTCTTCATCATTGCATATATCTTCGCAATAGTTGACTTCTTTCCTTGGCGTTTTATCAAATCTGTTTATTGCCATTACATCCTCTTCTTCTTTTTTTACGATTGGAATCTGCGGCTCGGCCTCAGGTTCCTGCTCCATCTCAACTATAGATACCGGTACCGTCCAGTGCTTTGAAGTCACATTAATAATTGGTTCAGCAGTCTGCTCGACAGCAGCCATAATTGCAGGTTCGAACAACCTCTCCGGAGCAGGCTGAACTACTGGCTCAGCCACAGGCACTGGTATGGTCCAGTGCTTCGAAGTCACTTCGATAGCCTCGACTACAGACGCAACCTCTGGTTCTGCAGCAGCTTCAACTAACGGCTCAGTCACCGGCTCAACCGCAGCCTCCGCCAGTGCTTCCGCTTCCGGTTCAGCAGCAGCTTCGATTACAGGTTCAATTACAGGTTCAACCTCCGGCTTAACAGCCATAACTACCGGTTTAACTTCAGGCTTGGTTTCCGGCTTAGCCTGCTGTTTAACCTCAGGTTTGTCTAAAGGTTCGAATTTGATGCTAATCTTTTTAATTTTCCCATATTTATCGTAAAATTCCATTATTTATCCCTCCGAGCAGATTATCTCTAATATATCAGATCAACGCAACTGGCTATTACTTTCATTCCTATTCCCAATTGAAAAATACATCCAAGGATAATGCTGAGTATGCGGCGAGTAGATTTGCTCCTGGAAAATGTCTTTTTTGCAAAAAATAAGAGAACGTGGAATATTACTTATGCTGCTAATAATCACGTTCTTATTTTATGTTTTTTAGTGGAGCGAATCTCGGCAGTACAAGCCACTAATAATTCTCCACTACATTTGAAGTATAAAATATTTTCAACTTTATGTCAATAATCGACAAAATAATTAATACTTTGGACACATTCACAACTTCTAATTCTGTATGCGTGGTGTAAATCCGGTTATTATTAATATTGACCATTCGCTATCTTCATTATCAATCCACTGGCATTCCACATCTAAAAATTTAAGCCATGCATTAAGTCCATAACTTTTCTTGCTTACGTTGGGGGATTTTCTGCCATGCTTTTCTTTGATAACCTCCAGCAGTTCGCTTTGCTCATCCTTACCCAGCTCTTTATTCATTAATTCCTTTACGATTTCAAGGCATTCTTTATATGCCATCCCATCCCCGAGATAAATCTCATCTGAATAAACTTGTCTTTCCTTGTTCAAAGCATCAATAATTTCGTTGATCTCTTCTTTATTAGACAAGTAATACTTTGCTCGTCTTAAAGCTTCAATATCCCCATCTAATTTATTTATCATTTTCTCTAAATTTTCTTTTATCATAAACATACTCTCTTTTCTTATATTATTTAATCTTCATTAAATACATTAATAAAGGTCAATTAATTATACCAGTAATGATAAATTATTACACCTTATCTTTATTTTTTCTCAAATCTTTTATTGCTCTCCGATGACTGGCAGAATAAAACGACCGCATCAGATCTCTCTGATACGGTCGTTGTTGATTTTGGATTAAAACCCACAACTTGCCGTCGAGGGTTTAAATGGTGAAGATTATCTGATTTTTAAACACGCTTATAATTCGC
>JAGFXP010000074.1 GCA_017861315.1 Bacillota bacterium
ATATTGTTGAAGCAGCAAGGATATACGTCGGTTGCAATACACGGAGATGAAAAGGAATTTTGGAATAGGGATAGAGCCTTTAAATCACTAGGTTTTGATAAATACATCAGCGAAGAACAGTTTCAATTCAATGAAACAGAGGGAATGGGCATTCTGGATGAGGATATGTTCGATCAATCAATTATAGAAATCGAAAAGCTGAAAGAACCCTTTAATTTTTTTGCTATTACCATTACATCACATATGCCTTTTAATTTATCTGAAAATCTAAGGACTTTGGATTTGGAGGGGGATGAGAATACTGTAGGATATCTGCAAAGTATACATTACACTGACAAAGTTTTTGGAGAATTTTACAACAATTTGAAAGAAAAAGGCCGGATAACAATAAGGAGATACCTTTTATAATACATATTCCAGGAATTGAAGGCATGTTAGTTGAGACCGAAGGCGGACAGGTAGACATGATGCCAACATTAGCATACATGTTAGGTATCGACGAAGATGAATATGCATACAATGTAATGGGGAGAAATCTTTTTAATATGTATGGAGGTTCGCCGATACTATCATCTGGAGAAATCGTAGGTGCGGCTTCTAACGAAATTCATTTGTTAGAAGCTCAGGAGATTGCAAATATCATAATTAAAGGCAATTACTTCGGTAATCTTCCTGAAAAAAGTATAGTTGTATCAAAGTAGCCTAAAATCCCCAAAAATAGTATTATTTTTGGGGATTTTCTTGTTATAATATACATAGTATAAAAAAGGGGGATAAATTAATGGGATTTAAAAGTGATATTGAAATAGCACAGGAAGCAGAACTTAAGGACATAAGGATCATAGCAGCAAAACTGGGACTGACTGAGGAGGACATCGAACTTTACGGAAAGTACAAGGCGAAGGTCGACTACAATCTCCTGAACAAATCGCAGGGCAAAAATGCGAAGCTTATTCTCGTTACAGCGATAAACCCTACACCTGCAGGAGAAGGCAAGACGACAACCTCCATAGGTGTTGCAGACGGCTTGTCCAAGCTCGGCAAGAACACGATAGTCGCGTTGAGAGAACCATCCCTAGGTCCAGTATTCGGAGTGAAGGGCGGAGCCGCAGGCGGCGGATATTCTCAGGTAGTTCCTATGGAGGATATCAACCTCCATTTCACAGGGGACTTCCATGCAATCGGAGCTGCGAACAACCTGCTGGCTGCAATGCTGGACAACCACATATACCAGGGGAATGCCTTGGACATAGATTCCAGAAGGATAGTCTGGAGACGCTGCGTAGACATGAACGACAGGCAGCTCAGGTTCGTTGTAGACGGCCTCGGTGGAAAGGTTAACGGAGTTCCTAGAGAGGACGGCTTCGACATAACTGTTGCATCGGAGATAATGGCAATATTCTGCCTGGCGAGCGACATAGACGACCTTAAGGAAAGGCTGGCAAGGATAGTGGTAGCCTACAACAGGGCAGGAGAGCCTGTAACAGCAGGACAGCTGAACGCACAGGGTGCTATGGCTGCGCTGCTGAAGGATGCCCTTAAGCCTAACTTGGTTCAGACACTCGAGGGCACTCCGGCCTTCATACACGGCGGACCTTTCGCAAACATAGCACATGGCTGCAACTCCATAATGGCCACAAAAATGGCCTGCCACTTCGCCGACTATGTCGTTACGGAAGCGGGCTTCGGGGCAGACCTGGGAGCAGAGAAATTCATAGATATTAAGTGCAGGATGTCAGGGCTGAAGCCTAGCGCTGTTGTCATCGTAGCCACAGTGAGAGCCCTTAAATACAACGGAGGGGTACCGAAGGCGGAGCTCAACAGCGAAAACCTTGAGGCCCTGGAAAAAGGACTTCCAAACCTTCTCAAGCACGTTGAGAACATAACAAAGGTGTTCAAGATACCTGCTGTGGTAGCCGTTAACAAATTCCCAACAGACACCGCTGCAGAGCTCAAGCTCATGGAGGACAGGTGCAGGGAGCTGGGCGTTAACGTGAAGCTCTCAGAAGTATGGGAAAAGGGCGGAGCCGGCGGAACGGATATTGCGGGCGAAGTGTTAAGTCTAATAGAAGGGAACGAGGGCGAGCTAGAATTCGCATATGACGAAAAGCTTCCCATAAAGGAAAAGATAAGGGCGATAGCACAGAAGATATACGGCGCAGACGATGTGGGCTTCACGGATCAGGCGAGCAAGGAGATAGCGGAGCTTGAGAAATACGGCTTCGGGCAGACTCCTGTGTGCATGGCCAAGACACAGTACAGCCTGACAGACGACCAGACAAAGCTGGGAAGACCAACAGGCTTCAATATTACAGTCAGACAGGTGAATGTATCTGCAGGAGCGGGCTTCGTGGTTGCCGTAACGGGCAACATCATGAAGATGCCAGGGCTTCCTAAGTTACCTGCTGCAGAGAGGATTGACGTGGACAACACAGGAAAGATATCAGGACTTTTCTAAAGCCTGAAATGAGTCGGAAACTTAAATTTTAGAGGTGTGAATATATGAATAAGATGATAGATGTACAGAAGCAGAAGGATACGAGAGAGGTACCATTAAAAAAAGTAGGCATAAAGGACCTTAAGTGGCCCATAAAGGTTATGGACAAAGAACAGGGATTCCAACACACAGTTGGAAAACTGACTCTGTCCGTTGACCTTCCATCCGAGCAGAGAGGTACTCACATGAGCAGGTTTGTTGAGATAGCCAACAGCATGGACTCGCTGAACCCGAAGTACCTTGAGGAGCTTCTCGTCAGAATGAAGGAGAGGCTTGGAGGAATGGTTGCCCACTTTAAGGTAGAATTCGACTACTTTATCAGGAAGGAGTCTCCCGTGACCGGAATTATAGCTCCAACCGATATTGCCTGTGCATTTGAAGCTGAACTGGGCGAAGAATTCAAATTCCTAATGAGGGTCGATGTGCCTGTCAGCACCCTTTGTCCATGCTCAAAGGAGATAAGCCAGTTCGGAGCGCACAACCAGAGAGCTATTGTTAGCATGGTGGTGTCGATGAACAAGCTTGTATGGATTGAGGACCTGGTCAAGGTGGCAGAGGAGAGCGGCAGCTGTCCTGTATATTCACTGCTCAAGAGGGAAGATGAAAAGTACGTAACAGAAACAGCATACCTTAATCCAAGATTTGTTGAGGATGCAGCAAGAGAAGTGGCAATAAGGCTCGACAATTTAGACGGGATCGACTGGTACAGCGTGGATGTCGAGAGCATAGAGAGCATCCACAACCACAATGCGTTTGCTCATACGGAAAAAGCATACGGAAAATAATTAATATCAAGGGGCGGAAGGAAATGAGTAAAACAAAGAAGGTTCTTGTTTTTTTAGCTATTATTTTGGTTATAGCGGTTGCAGGCTTCAGCATATCCCTTAAGGCAATAGAGAAGAATCTTAATGAACTCGCAAACACAAGGATAGTTGACGTCGACATTTCAAAGAGCATTGATGGAGTTTATACCGGCAGCTACGAACAATTTCCTGTGTCAGCAGAAGTTAAGGTTACGATAGAAAACCAGAAGATAACGGAAATTGAATTAATAAAACATGTTACCGGCAAAGGTGCTGCAGCTGAGGCGATTACCGGGAAGGTAATCGAAACCCAGAGCCTGGATGTTGACAGCATTTCCGGAGCAACTTACAGCAGCAAGGTGATCCTGAAAGCGATTCAAAATGCCTTGGAAAAATCTAATCAATAATAATCGGAGGGTAACGTATGGAAAATGACAAAAGGATTGCGGTTCTGATTGATGCAGACAACGTATCCGACAAATACATCAAGTATATATTTGATGAAATTTCAAACCACGGAACGCCCACTTACAAGAGAATATATGCCGACTGGACAAAGCCTCAACTGTCATCCTGGAAGGCTGTTCTTCTGGACTATTCGATTTCACCGATACAGCAGTACAGCTACACTACCGGAAAGAACGCTACAGACGCAGCTTTGATAATTGACGCCATGGACATACTGTATTCCCACAATGTTGACGGTTTCTGCATTGTTTCCAGCGACAGCGATTTCACCAGGCTTGCATCACGTTTAAGGGAGGCCGGGATGTATGTTGTGGGCATGGGCGAGAAGAAGACTCCGTCTCCATTCATAGCCGCATGTGAAAAGTTCAAATACCTTGAGGTTCTTGCTGAGATACCTGAGAGTGCGACAGAAACAACTGCAAAGAAAGCCGCAGGAAGCAAGGAAATCGAAAAAGAAAGCATGGCAAACATCAAGGAGATCACCAAGTTCATTCAGAAGATAATAAACGATATATCAAATGAGGACGGATGGGCGCACCTTGGAGAGGTTGGAAACAGGCTTGCGAAACGTTATCCTGATTTTGATGCGAGAAATTACGGCCATTCCAAGCTAAGCCAGCTTATAGCTTCGCTTAACCAGTTTGAGCTGCAGAGACAGAAACCTGATCTGAATTTCATACTGGTCAGGAATAAGCCAGCAGCTAAGCCAGCAGCTAAGCCGGCTGCAAAGCATGCGGCGAAACCAGCTGCAAGAACTGCAAAAAAGGCAAAAGAGGTGTAGAACATCATGAAACTGAATTTCATAAAAGTGAATCCGTCCGAGAACATGACGGTATTCGTAGTTGATGCCTTGCCCAGGGAAAAATATTTTGAAATAGCAAACAGGATAATGAATTACAACAACATCCACGCTGAGCAGGTCGGATTCATCGAAAGGCCGGAGGATCCTGAAAGCAATGCCAGCGCCAGGCTCCAGATGATGGGCGGGGAATTTTGCGGAAATGCATCCAGGGCACTCGCTGCAGTAGCCGTGCAGAGAGGATTTTCGAATATTGCAGAGAAAGACGGCAAATATACTGTGCCTCTTGAAGCATCAGGAATTGACGGAATGATAAACTGCCAGGTTGAGCAGAAATCCGCAAACGGTTATGAGGTTGCGCTCGAGATGCCTCTTCATAGATCGATCAGCGACATAGAGCTGGAATACAAGAACGAAATATTTAAGGGAACAATTGTTGACCTCTCTGGAATTTCCCATGCTGTTTTCTTCACCGATGACAGGAGCCTCGACGAAGATTTCTTTAAGGCCGTAAGGTCGGCCATGAAGGACTTCGAGTACGACGCCTTCGGCATCATGTTCTACGATGAGAAGGAAGAATTCATGAGACCGCTGGTGTATGTGAAGGACACAGACAGCCTTATCTGGGAGAGAAGCTGCGGTACTGGCACAGTAGCACTTGGCGTTGTGCTGTCCTATCTTGGCAAGCAAAGCGTAGACAGGAATATTATCCAGCCCGGAGGGCAGATGCAGATTACTACAGTATGGAAAGAAAACGGCCTCGAAAGCATCGTGCTGAAGGGTATGGTCTACATTGTGGCCGAGGGTGTAGTATATATTTAAAGGAAATTCGATGCGTATCATATGTTACCGAACGATCAGTATCATGCATATATAATGATACTTGTAAGGAACAATAAACAACAAATTTGGAGGTAATGATATGAGCGCGTTTTTGGGAAAGATACACTATTGGTTATACAATAAGATACAACTGCATGAAGATATACTGGATGAAGTTATAAGGTTTGCAGAGCTGAGGAGCATCCCTGTCGAAGCATTAAAAGATGAAGCTGATGAGAAATTCGGCAAACCTGAGAGAGGACCGCTGGAAGATGTGATAAATCACGGGAATATCCACGGATGGCTCCAATCAAGCATACAGAACGTTGAGAACAGGACAGCGTGTGTAGTGACTGGACTTGTCAAAAACCACGATGTGAAAATCGATGAGATATCCGAGATATACCGCGAAAGCGGCAGGAATGCAATGGCTCTTCTTGAAGGCGGCGACTTCTCGCCGAAAGAGCTGTATATCATGATATTCGACAACATGCTTGAAGGAATGCCTTGCGACAGGATCAACGAGCCGGCAGCTGAATCTGAAGAGGAATTTTCCTGGAACACAACCAGATGCCTGCATAAGGAATGCTGGGATAATGCCGAAGGTGAAGTAGAGAATTATTACACCCTGAGGGATGCCTGGATAGAAGGTTTCATTGGTGGAAAGAACACCTACTCGAGGACTTATGGCGGAATGAAAACAATAAGGAGGCTTCTTTAACATGGACAGTATAGAATTGATGGTTAATGAACATACCTATATTAAAAGGATGCTGGAAGTAGTAAGAAAAGCAAGCCTTAAGGTGCTTTTCCTGGACAAGATTGACTACGAGGATTTCGCCAGGATGATAGACTTCGTTAGAAAGTATGCTGATGTACACCACCACGGTAAAGAGGAAAAGCTGCTGTTCAACAGGATGGTTAGCGAGATAGGCGGTGCCGCTGAGAAACTGGTGAACAACGGAATGCTCGTAGAGCATGACATGGGGAGATTCTTCATTCAGGAACTTGAGCAGGCACTGGAAAAGGTTAAAAACGGAGACAATGAAGCAAAGCTCGATGTAATAGCGAATGCGATCTCCTACGAAAACCTTCTTAACAGGCATATTGACAAGGAAGACAAGGTTGTGTACGCTTTCGCTAAACGTGCATTAAGCAAGTATACCATGGATATAATAGACAAAGAATGCGAAGACTTCGAGAAGGAAATGTCAGACAAAGGGATCCAGAAAAAGTATATATTGCTCTTAGAAGAGCTGGAAAATAAATATCTTTAATATGAAAAATCCAAGGAGGAATTAATAGTGGAAATTAAAAAGGATATGACAATAGGTGAAATAATTAGAATGAAGCCAGAAGCTGCAGGAATACTGATGACTTTCGGAATGGGATGCATAGGCTGCCCTTCAGCACAGGCTGAAACAATTGAAGAAGCTGCAATGGTTCATGGCATAAATGCAGACGAACTACTCAAGGCACTTAACGCATAAAAGAATCACTAGAGGGCGGCACTAACTGCCGCCCTTCTTCACTTTTGTAAAATATTTCTTGCAATTATTGTCCGAAGAGAATATCCTTAATGTAAGCAGATGTTTTTAAATATTTGCATAAGACCTTTAGTAAGGGGGAATGAAAAATGAAAAGTATTTTTTGCTTGATCAAGGAAGAGGAAGGTCAGGGAACCGCAGAATATGCTATTCTAATGGCTGGTATAGTGGTGGTTATAATAATTGCAATCAATATTTTAGGTATAGTAATAAGGGATAATATGAATAACTCCGCAAATGAGATTAGCAGCATTTAGTTTAAGTCTAAGAAAAATAATTGTTCTGACCAAGTTGTTTTTTATAGCCGTTATGGTATAATTATGACAATATTAAGATTATTCCGTTAATTGACGAGGGAATATTTGAACATTTGAAAGGAGGGGGAATATGAAGAAATTTTTACATAACCAAAAAGGTAGCGTATTAATATTAGTCGCTGTTGGAATGGCAGTATTCATGGGGATGGCTGCATTCAGCATTGACCTTGGGTCGGCATACGTCACGAAAGCAAACCTGCAGAAAGCTGCTGATGCAGCTGCATTGGCAGGCGCTCAGATGCTGCCTAATTCCACAAGCGCAAAAACTAAAGCTATAGAGTATGCGGGGAAGAACGGCATCGATATATCCGGACAAACCTCAATAACAAACGGAATACAGACAGTTGAAACAAAGGTAGTCACACCATACAATGGTGATGCAACAAAAGTGGAAGTTACATGTACTCGGACAGTAAATTACACATTTGCTAAGGTTGTCGGCATTCCTACAGGTACAGTGACAGTCAGGTCAGTTGCCCAGAACAATTCCAAAAGGGATGGAGAGGTACTTCCTTTCTTCAATTTAGGCGATAATTATTTAGACAGTCCTAATGTCGTTTGGACTAAACAGGCTCCTGGAGATATGGGAACAATTCACGATTTCAGAACAATAGAAACAGAAGATGAACCATACTTCGAAATAGACTACGAAAACGGCATAACAATAGTCGAAGGTTACAGCAACGGTTTGAAAGGTATGGATGGAAGCACACTTAAAACCGGGGTTGAAGAAATCCTGGATGACGCAGTTGTCGGTGAGACCTATTATATTTTCAGTCTTAGGTCGGATATTATAGAGGATTTGCTGAGTGGTGAATCAATT
>JAGFXP010000018.1 GCA_017861315.1 Bacillota bacterium
ACCCTCATCTCATCGTCAACAACCGGGTACCTCTCATGCCCTGTCTCCAGAAGCATCCTCCTCCAGTCTGCCACGGTGTCATCAGGCTTAAGGTAAAGCGGTTCGGTGTTCATTATGTCCTCAACCAGCATTATGTCCTTCTTTATAAGGCTTTCGGATATGGCCTTGTTTATCATGCTCGCTATTGTGAAGGTATCATAGGCCGAGGATATTATCGGCAGGCACTTTTCATTCGCCAGCTTCTTCATCTCGTCGCTGCAGCCGAAACCGCCGGTTATAAGCACTCCTGACTCATGCTCCAGTCCAAGCCTCTGCACTTCCTCCCTGTTTCCCACGATAAGAAGGCAGCCCGGCGTTATATACTTCCCTATCTCATCCACCGTCATGGCTCCGATGACAAACCTGCTGAGGGTCTTGTGTATGCCCTCCTTGCCGCCGAGGAGAGTCCCGTCAATTATGTTTATCACCTCTCCGTAAGTCAGGGATTCTATGCTCTTTTTCTCAAGCTTTTCTATCCTTACAGTCCCAACCCTTGGAATTGTGGTTACCAGTCCCAGCGCATCCGCATCCTTGATGGCCCTGTACGCTGTTCCGTCGCTGACCCCCTGTGCGGAAGCCACGCTCCTGACAGAGATTTTTGTTCCCACTTCCAATGACATTATATACTTCAGAATGTCCTCGTGCTTAGACATCTACAACCCCTACTTTCCTTCTTTGCATAATTCTGCCGCTATTTTTTCTATACGTCTTAGCCTGTGGTTCACCCCGGATTTACCTACAGGAGGCTTAAGCATCTCGCCAAGCTCCTTCAAAGATTCATCAGGGTAATTCAGCCTGAGCTCCGCTATCTCCCTTAGGTTCTTCGGAAGCCTTCTTAGCCCGATCTCCTTCTCTATCTGCTTTATGCTTTCGACCTGGCGCACTGCCGCATTTACGGTCTTGCTCAGATTGGCGGTCTCGCAGTTTACCAGCCTGTTAACGTTGTTTCTCATTTCCTTCATTATCCTCACATTTTCCAGTTCCAGAAGGGATGCGTGGGCTCCGATAATATTGAGCATGTCCACGATCTGCTCTCCCTCCTTTAGGTATACCACGTAGCTGCTCTTCCTCAGGATTACCTTCGATGTGAGGCCGTAGCTGTTGATCAGGTCGCTGAGTTCTTTCGCATAATCCTCGTCATGAGTGACCAGCTCCAGATGATATGTTTTTTCAGGGTTGCTTATGCTGCCGCCCCCCAGGAACGCCCCTCTCAGGTATGCCCTTTTTATGCCGTCATCCTTCTTTATGTTTTGGTCTATGCCGTAGTCGAGGGAAAACACATCCTCCACCTCTTTGAAAAGTCCGACATCCTTGAGAAGGTTCTTGACGCCCATCTCCTCGCTGATTATCACCATGTAGATGTTGTTTTTCTTGAGGGAATTGCTCCTCTTCACCATGATCTTTGTATGAACATCAAAATGCTTTTTCAGAAGCTTGAATACAAGTCTTGCAATGGCGGGATTTTCTGTCGTAACCCTGAAGCTGAAGTGCCTGTTTCCCCCGATTAGGAGCGTCCCGCTCACCTTCATTATGGCCGCCAGCTCTGCCCCGGC
Organism: Bacillota bacterium; assembly: GCA_017861315.1. GTDB lineage: Bacteria > Bacillota > Clostridia > Clostridiales > Clostridiaceae > UBA699. The sequence goes on from JAGFXP010000018.1 coordinate 1,593, forward strand.
CTCATCCTTTGTCATATTCACATTCCTGCAGACTTCATTTTTAACCTTTACCGAAAATGACATCTTTCTTTACTCCCTATCGATTTTGTTTTGTTTTAACCTCTCTGACAGATAGAAGTACTCAATGATCTTCTTCCTGTCGAACAGAAGCTTCTTCTCCATGATGGTCTCTACCAGTATGGACGCCAGCTTCTCAGAATTATGCCTTACCAGTCCGTTGGAAATCTTGACAAAGTCGCCTTCGATTATGTCCACGTTCAGCCTCTTCAGATCCTCTTCGTCATTCTTCACGACCTGAGAATGCTTATCGTGATATTTCTTTTCCAGATCCTCGCCGATCCTTCCCGCATTGACGACTGCATAATCGATGATTTTTCCGGAACTGTGCCTGAATATGGCCTCCACATGGTCAGCCACGCTGTAGCCGTCTGTTTCGCCTCTCTGCGTCATTATGTTTGAGACGTACAGCTTGATCGCATCCGACTTGTTGATGCTGTTTATTATGTCCTTTATCAGCAGGTTCGGTATGACGCTTGTATAAAGGCTTCCCGGACCGAGAATTATCGCATCCGCCTCCCTTATCGCATCCACAGCCTCCTTGACAGCCTTTGCGCTCCTCGGCTCTATGAATACCCTGTCAATGCCGCTGCCGCTCTCTATTGCCGCAAGAGGTATGTTCGACTCCCCCTCGACTATGTTTCCGTTTTTCAGCCTTGCCTTGAGGACTATATTTTCCAGGGTTACCGGCACTACCCTTCCTGTAACCGCAAGTACGGAGCTCATCTTCTGGACAGCCTCCTCGAAATTGTTTGAAATCCCGTCCATGGCTGCCAGGAACAGATTCCCGAAGCTCTGGTTCTTGAGCCTTCCCTCCTGGAACCTGTACTGGAGCAGATCCTCCATCAGAGGCTCCGTGTCTGCCAGCGCCAGGATGCAGTTTCTAATATCTCCGGGCGGAAGTATTCCCAGGTCGTCCCTCAGGTCTCCCGAACCGCCGCCGTCGTCTGCAACTGTAACCACTGCAGTGATGTTCGAAGTGTAGTACTTGAGACCCCTCAGCATGGTGGAAAGGCCTGTGCCCCCGCCTATGGCTACGATCTTAGGACCCTTTACCAGCAGCCTCTTTTCATATATCAGGTTCTCAAGCTTCCTCGAGTCGAGTGACACGTTGAGATAGCCCTTGTTTACAAGCGCGATTATCGACCTCATGCCTTGGACAACAGATATATATAGGATAAATAGTCCGCTTATCATGAGGAACAGATAGAAGGAAATGTAGTAAATGCTGTAAAATCTCCTGTTTACAAATTCCAGCACTCCAAAGGTTATGAACAGTATTCCCATCAGCCCCAGAAGTATCCATCTCTTTACCTTGATTCCCGGCCGCAGCCAGTCGACTATCTTCATAGCTTTTTACCACCCCTATGGATATCTTCAGTGATGTCCCTGTGGTCGATATTAACCCTTAATCCGGCACTCCTCATCTTTTCGAAAAGGTCGTTCGCAATGGCAACGGATCTGTGCCTCCCCCCGGTGCATCCGATGGACACTATCAGCTGCCTTTTGCCTTCCGCTATATAGCTTGGTATGAGGAAATCAAGCATGTCTGACAGCTTTGCTATAAACTCCTTCGTCACATTGTGGCCCATTACGTATTCCCTGACGCTGGAGTCGTTGCCGGAAAGCTCCTTGAGCTCCGGAATATAGAAAGGGTTCGGCAGGAATCTCACGTCGAAAACCAGGTCAGAGTCCACCGGTATTCCGTATTTGAAGCCGAAGGATACGACTGTGACAGCGAATTCATTTTCAACGCGTCCCTCCTCCGAGTATATCTTGAATATCTCGTCCTTGAGTTCCTTTGGCTTGAGCCTTGATGTGTCGATCACATGGTCCGCCCTCTGCCTTACATCCTTAAGCAGCTGCCTCTCCTTATGGATTCCGTTTACCACCCTTCCGTCCGGCGAAAGGGGGTGCTTCCTCCTGCTCTCCTTGTACCTCTTAACGAGTACCTCGTCCGATGCCTCCAGGTACAATATCTCGTACTTGTACTGGTGCTCCTTGAGGTATACGAGGCTTTCAAAGAGATCCCCGAAGAACTCGCCTCCGCGTATGTCGATGACCAGTGCGACCCTGTCGATCTTTCCGTCGGTCTTGAAACAGGCTTCCGCAAATTTCGGAATAAGAGTCGGCGGCATGTTGTCTATACAAAAATAACCTATATCCTCTAAGCATCTCACTGCTTCTGTTTTACCAGCTCCGGATAGTCCGGTTACGATTAGAAATTTCATATAATTTACCTCCTGTATGGGTATGCTGTATCATACAAATAATAGTACAGATTTCATTTTTCATTATAACACAATGCAGTTCCAGAATACATAACAAATGGAGAATTAAGCACAGCCTAATTCTCCATGGTTATATCCGTTTATTCTAGTCCTCGCCTATGATTCTGACCTCAGTGTGAAGCTCCACACCGTAGGCTTCCTTCACCTGCTTCTGCACAAGCGCTATCAGATCCAGTATATCCTTTGCGCTGGCTTCCTTTTTGTTTATTATGAAGCCGGAATGTTTGACTGAAACCTCGGCTCCGCCCACGCTGAGGCCCTTCAAGCCGGTATCCTCGATCAGTTTGGCCGCAAAATGTCCTTCCGGCCTCTTGAAGGTGCTTCCCGCCGAAGGGAATTCCAGGGGCTGCCTTTCGCTTCTTCTTTTGTTGAGATCCTCTATCCTGCTGCCTATCTTATCCTTCTCGCCCTTCTGGAGCTTGAATGTCACTTCAACGACCGTGTACCTCTGCTTGAGTATCGCGCTTGTCCTGTATCCCATAGCGAGGTCGTCCCTGCCCAGTGTCCTGACATTGCCTTCATTGTCTATGCAGAGTGCCGATTCAATCACGTTCGATACTTCTCCGTTGTATGCTCCTGCGTTCATCGCCGCAGCTCCGCCTACGCTTCCCGGGATCCCGCAGGCAAACTCAAGTCCTGCCAGCTCCTCTGCCATTGCCGCGCTGCACAGGTCTGACAGCTTCACTCCGCTCTCGGCTGTAATCCTGTCTCCATCAATCTTTATCTTGTCCATTCTGCTCAGCTTGACCACTACTCCCCGCACTCCGCCGTCTTTGATCAGGAGGTTGGAGCCGTTGCCTATGATGATGTAGGGCACATCGTGATCCCTGCATGCCTTGACAAGCTTGACTACATCCTCTGAGGTTTCGGGTGTCACAAGGATGTCCGCAGGCCCTCCTACCTTGAATGAAGTGTGGTTTTTCATAGGTTCATCTATATAAATTTTATCTGCCTCAAAAATATTGCCGAGTATCTTGCTGAATTCAATGTAAAGGTTCATGATAATTCTCCTTGAAATTTAATTCTATAATACAATATAGTATAATGTAACAGTTGTGCAATATCAAGAGTTATGCTTCTGATTGTCGCTGAAATATTGCCTTATGCTCTCCGCAGCCCTGCTGTCTATGGAAGGCGTTTCCAGAAGCTCAGCGTAGGTAGCCTTCCTTATATTATCTATGCTTTCGAACTTTTTAAGAAGTTCCTTCCTCCTCGTGCTCCCAATGTTGGGGATCTCCTCGAGCACGGAATGCAGCACCCTTTTGTTCCTCAGGCTCCTGTGGTAGGTTATTGCAAACCTGTGGACCTCGTCCTGTATCCTCGTTATGAGCTTGATCAGCTCGGAGCCTGGCTTAATGTCCAGATCCCTGTTGTTGTAAATAAGGCCCCTGGTTCTGTGCCTGTCGTCCTTCACCATTCCGCAGACGGGTATGTCTATCCCCAGGCTCTGCAGCACCTCGAGGGCTACGTTCACCTGCCCTTTTCCGCCGTCCATTAGTATCAGATCAGGGAATGAGCTGAATTTGCCGGATGTCAGTGAAATCCGGCTCTCGGAGATCGCCTTTGTCTCCTCGAGACCACGCTTGAACCTTCTGGCAAGGATCTCCCTCATGCTGTCGTAGTCATTTGCACCTTTTACTGATTTTATCTTGAATCGCCTGTAATCGCTGCTCTTGGCTTTTCCTCCCTCGAAGACCACCATGGTGCCTACGGAGTCGACGCCCTGGATGTTTGATATATCGAAAGCTTCTATCCTCTCAGGGACTGCGTCCATGCCCAGAAGTGACTGAAGCTCTTCCAGCGCCCTCCTGTGCCTCTGCCTGTCCGTCATCATCTTCAGCTTGAAATGCTCAAGTGTCATCTGTGCGTTCTGGGCAACCATGTCAAGGACATTCTTCTTGTCTCCCCTGACAGGGATTTTTATGCTCACCTTCGATCCCCTCTTCATGGACAGCCACTCCTCAAGGAGATCCTTGTCCATGGTCCCGGGAACGTTAATGACCTTGGGAACGAAGGCCGTTCCTCCGTAGAATTCCCTTATGAAATTCGATACGAGCTCCTCCTTCTCCACGCCCTCGGTGTTCTCCAGAATGAAATGCTCCCTCCCGGTTATTTTGCCGTCACGCAAAAAGAAAACCTGAGCGGAGCTGTCCTTTCCGTCGCTGTATATGTCAATATAATCCTCATTTTCAAATTTACCCGTAATTATCTTCTGCTTCTCAGTAATCTTCCTTACGGCGGCTATCTTGTCCCTCAGGACCGCAGCCTTCTCGAATTCCAGCTTCTCGGAAGCCTCCTCCATCTGGGCCTGCAGTTCCTTCAGTATAGCCCTGTCTTTGCCGTTAAGCAGGTCTACCACGCTTGCTATAACCGACATGTAGTCCTTCCTGCTGACGAGCCCTGCGCAGGGCGCCTTGCACAAGCCGATATGGTAGTTTAGGCACGGCCTGGCTTTTTCCCCCGACTCCTTTATCGTCTTCCTGCAGGTCCTCACGGGGAAAATCTTTTTTATCAGCTCCATAGTCTCATGGACCGCTGAAACGTCCGGGTACGGTCCGAAATACTTCGCGCCGTCCCTTGAGAGTATCCTTGTTACGAATACCCTTGGGAATTCTTCGTTCACGGTTATCTTCACGAAAGGATAATGCTTGTCATCCTTCAGGATTATGTTGTACCTCGGCCTGTACTTCTTTATGAGGTTGCACTCCAGGATCAGGGCCTCAATCTCCGAATCAGTGATTATATACTCGAACTCGCTGATATTCTGCACCATCGCCCTTACTTTTCCGGAATGGTTCCTGGAGTTCTGGAAATACTGCTTCACCCTGTTCTTCAACACCTTAGCCTTGCCGACGTATACAACTTCGCCTGTCGCACTTTTCATTATATAGACGCCCGGCTTATCCGGGAGCATTTTCAGTTGGTATTCGAAATCAAACACAAAACCACTCCTGTTTATATGATGCATCAGTTGAATATGGCAGGAAATTTTATCACCGCCAGGGCCAGGCCGATCACAATTATTAAATTCTCCAGAGCAGCCCCCAGCTTGGAGTTCGTCTTGAATGTGATCGGGAATTTTGCTTTCGTCTTGCTGAAGGGGTAAAGCAGCGGTATCCCCTGGTTCGTTGTCATATCGCAGAGGAGGTGCATGCCGTAGCCAATCATGAAGTAGTAGACGAGGTAGGGTATTCCGTAGGAATTCCCTATGTAGCCTGCTATGAAGCTGAACATTATCATCCCTGCCGCGCTGTGGGTCAGCCCGTTCCTGTGAGTCGATATGGCTATGAGCATGACCGTCACCGCAAGAGCCTTGAGGATATAAGTCCCGCCGTTCAGGTAGTCGTACCACAGTATTATAACCCCGGCACAGAAATACACGAAAACCTTCGTCAGCTTGTTGTCGAAGGGCAGAATGTACCTGTTTATGACGCTCTTCGGGTGGTCAATATCGGGGAGAAGGGATCCCACGAGCACCAGAACCAGGCCCAGGTAATCGAATTTACCGGGCATCCTGTCAGCCAGACATATCAGAGTTATTATACCAATTCCTGCGTGAGTTTTACCCTTCATATATCATTACCCTGCCTAAATCTTATTTTCGACAGCGTTTACGATTTGGCTGTCTATGAGGTCTGCCTGGTTAAGCAGAATATCCTCTATGCTCTTTGTCGGGTAGTTCCCGAATTCACCGTGATGCGAGAGTATGGAGTAGCAAATATCGTCCAGCTCCTCAGGCGAAAGAACGCCGCCGCACTCATTGTTTATCTCCCTCACATAGGCCGCGCCCAGCACGAGGTGGTCCATCTTTATGCATTTTCTTCTAATCGCCGTTTCGTATTCGTACTCCTCCGCCTTCATAAGGTCGTGGAGTATAGCCTTAAGCATTAGCCTGTCCCTGCTTATGACTTCCTTCGCATCCATGAAGAACGGATTCGCGATATAGTTCGACAGGAGGGACTCCATCGTCTTCATGACACCTATGGTATGAATGAAAAGTCCTCCCCTTTTGTTCCCGTGGAACTTCTCTGCAGCCACGCAGCTGTAGAAGGCGTCCCATCTCTCCTTGTTGGTGCCGAATGCTCCCGTGGCAGCCACGGCAATCTGCCTATATTTGTCCTCAAGCGAATCCACAATCGCGTTGAAATATTCTACCAGCTCGTCCGATATCTCATAGGACGGCACGAAGTCGGATGCGTTCAGCCCTCCGGCCGCCGGCTTGACTGAAGGGTTCTTTATCTGCACCGCCCCGTTGAAGCTGCCAGCCGTGCCTTTCACGTTGAGTATCGGGCTCTTTTCAACTATCTCCCTGAAACGCTCCAGATTGTCCCAGATAGGAAAGGATATGCTTCCCGTCCTGTCCTGGATAATAACTATCAGAAAAGGATTTCCGTCCTTCTTCTGCCCTGTCCTCAAATCGCTCACCAGGCCCGTGAATTCTATAGCATCGCCGTTGTTCAGCCTGGAAATATCATCAATATTCATCGCTTCCTCCTTATTTGCTTAATGCAGCCTGCATTACCTGTCCTGCAATCTTGGCGGCAAGGCCTCCGCCTGTTCCGCCTTCCTCAACGATTACCGCCACAGCTACCTGGGGGTTGTCGTAAGGCGCAAAGCCTATGAACCAGGAATGCGGCTCCGAGCCCTCCGCATGGTCTGCCGTCCCCGTCTTTCCGCACACCTCGATGCCTGAAACAGCTGCATTGGTTCCGGTGCCGTCGGTTACGACTTTCCTCATGAAATCCTTTATGATTGAGGCTGTGTCGGCAGAGATTACCTGCCTTATCTGCCCAGGTTCTATCGTCTTTACCGTATCGCCGCTGCTGGTCATAACCTGGCTGACTATATAAGGCTTCATCATCACCCCGCCGTTGGCGACTGTGCTTGCGACCAGCGCCATCTCCATAGGGGTGGCGAGCACCTCGCTCTGGCCTATGGCGCTCTGCGCGATGTTGCCTTTTTCAAAGAAGCCGAAGGACGGGAACACGCTGTTTTCGATGGTCACTCCGTCCGCCGGGGTGTCCGCATTGAAGTTGAACGCTTCGGCCGTGTCCTTGAGTTTGCCGTTGCCCAGCTCCATGCCCAGAGTTCCGAAAACCACGTTGCTTGAATGCACGAAGGCACCTTCGAAGCTTATGTCGCCCAGGACCTCGCCGCCGTAGTTGCTCAGCGATTCGTTGTCGTTGAATACGATCTTTCCGTTGTCCTCGAAGGTCCTGTCCATTATGCCGGAGATGTTTTCGATGGCGCTTGCAGCCGTTATCACTTTGAAGGTTGAGCCTGGCGGATAGAGTCCTGCCGTAGCCCTGTTTATGAGAGGCATGTCCGCGTTTGAATTAATGTCTTCCCAGTCTTCGTCAAGGCTGTTCGGGTCGTAGGACGGCTTGGATACCAGCGCCAGGATCTCCCCTGTCTGCGGATTCAGGACGACCACTGCGCCCCTGTTGCTTCCCAGAAGGTCATAGGCTTTTTTCTGGACATCATAGTCGAGCGTTGTCCGGATGCTGTTTCCCACTTTCTCCGGTAGCTCTCCCCTGTATTTTATGAAATTCATTATATTGTCCTTTATGCTGGAATATATGAGCTCGCTGTCATACTTCCTCTCAAGGCCTGTAATTCCGTATTTTATGTCAACATAGCCGATGGCGTGGGCAAAGAGCGACCCGTAGGTGTATTCCCTCGCCTGGGTGTCCTCGTCTATTCTTTTGCTCTCGGTCAGAGCTGTCATGTCCCTGTCGTATACGGTTCCCCTGAGCACTTCGTTTCTCTGCACCCAGAGCCTTTTGTTGCTGGCGTTGTTTACTATTTTGGGCCCCACGAACACCTCGAAATAGGTTATGTAGGAGATAAGCCCTATGAACAGCACCAGAAATATGATCATTACGGTTTTTATGTTTTTTGTTATATCATTCATTTTATCTACCCTCTTCCGAAATCTTCTGGATCACGCCCAGGGCAAGGAACGTTATCAGCATGGAAGTCCCCCCGTAGCTCACGAGAGGCATAGTTATGCCTGTCAGCGGTATCATGTTTATTACGCCTCCAGCGATTACTATCACCTGGCTTGCTACCATTGCGCTGAAGCCCACCGCAAGGAGCCTGGAGAAGTTGTCTCCCGCATTGACCGCGGCCCTCATGCACCTGTAAAAGAGCAGGAAGTAAATAATTATTATTGCGAAGCCTGTGAGGATACCAAGCTCTTCGCAGATAGCAGCGAAAATGAAGTCGCTGGTGTTTATGGGCACATACTCCGGATGGCCGAGTCCGAGGCCTGTCCCCGTGAGACCCCCGCTCGCGATGGAGAACATGGACTGCACCACCTGGTAACTCTGGTTGTTTGCGTAAGGCCACGGATTCTGCCAGATCATGACCCTCAGCCTGACGTGGTCGAAAAGCTGGTAGCTTATCATCGCGCCCGCAGCAAAAAGTCCGAAGCATGTCAGCACATACTTCGTCTTGGATGTCGCAATATAGAGCATAGTGATCGAAATCCCAAAAAAAATCAGCGCCGAGCCAAGGTCCTTCTGCAGAACCATGAATCCGAGGCATACCATTACCACGACTGCAGGCTCTATGAGCTCCCTGAAGCTGTTCCGGTAGTCCTTCAGAGCCGAAGCGAGGTATGCTACAAAAAAGAGCTTGCCGAACTCCGAGGGCTGAAAGCTGAATCCCGCTATAACCACCCAGTTTTTGGACCCGTTGATTTCCGTTCCTATCAGGGTTGCCATCCCCATGAATATCACAGTCCCCGCAAGGAAGAGATATCTGAGGTTGCAGAACCTTTTCAGGTCAGGAAGTATGACCACAGTCAGGATGAAGCCTGTTACGCTTATCGCAAACCATATTATCTGCTTTATCGAAGAGGCCATATTCAGCCTGTATATCATCACGATCCCGATTACGGAAAGGACGCTGGCAAAGATGAATATGTGCTTGTCCCCTTCAGGGAAATATCTCCTTATCACAAAGTAGGAGAAACCTATCATTACGCAGGTCACAGCGGCCATAACCATTGCTCCTGAATCGACAGGCTGTTTTATTATTGTAAGATTGAGAAAACACACGATGCACAATAGATAAATATATTTAAGAAGCTTTTTTTCATCTCTGTCTGCTCCCAATGATTTCACCACCAATAAATTAAATAAATCTGAAAGAAACGCTTCCTATGGATATCTCATCTCCTGATGCAAGGAACGCTTTTCCTAATAATCTCTCACCGTTTAGAATTGTACCGTTTGTGCTCTCGAGATCCTCCAGTATGCACTCTTCGTCCTTCATGAACAACCTGGCATGATAGCTTGATGCATAAGGGTCGTCAAGAACAAGCATGTTGTCTGCTTTCCTCCCGATAGTGAGAACCCCCTTCACCGGTATCACAGCGCCCTTCCTGAGGTTTTCGCTGTTCCCCGGGCTGAGTATCTCCAGTCCGAATGTCCTTATCTGGCTTCTTCTGGCTTTCCCGCCGCCCTTCATGTCATTGTACATGATTCTCAATGCTGTAAAAATTATTATATAGATTATTCCGATTATCACCAGCTTGAATACCATGCTTAAACTGCTGAGATCCATTCTATTTCACCTTCTTTTTATTAAGATATTAAGCAAAGGCCGGCATAAAAACAGTTACATATGCCGGCCAATACTAATTATAACATCTTTTTCAAGTACTGTCCCGTATAGGAGCCCTTAATTTTGACGATTTCCTCCGGTTTCCCGGCGGCCACCACTTCTCCGCCCTTGTCTCCGCCCTCAGGCCCGAGGTCTATTATATAGTCTGCGCATTTTATGACTTCCAGGTTGTGTTCTATCACGATGACTGTGTTGCCTGTGTCGACTATCCTCTGGATGATCTCTATAAGCCTCTTGACATCGTCTACGTGCAGCCCCGTTGTCGGCTCGTCCAGGATGTAAAGAGTCTTTCCAGTGCTCTTTCTGGACAGCTCGTATGCCAGCTTGATCCTCTGGGCCTCTCCTCCGGAAAGCTGCGTTGAAGGCTGTCCGAGCCTCACATAGCCCAGCCCCACATCCATGAGGGTCTGCATCTTGTTCTTTATCCTTGGGAGGTTCTCGAAGAATGACAGGGCTTCCTCAACTGTCATGTTGAGGACATCGTCGATGTTCTTGCCTTTGTACCTGACCTCGAGGGTTTCCCTGTTGTACCTGCGTCCCTTGCATACTTCGCACGGCACGTAGACGTCTGAAAGGAACTGCATCTCTATCTTTATTATGCCGTCTCCGGTGCAGGCCTCGCATCTTCCGCCCTTGACGTTGAAGCTGAACCTTCCGGGCTTGTACCCTCTGATCTTTGCTTCTGTGGTGTTGGAAAACACATCCCTGATGATGTCGAAAACCCCGGTGTAGGTTGCCGGATTTGACCTAGGAGTCCTTCCGATCGGGCTCTGGTCTATGTTTATGATCTTGTCTATATGCTCGGTGCCGGTTATCTCCTTGTGCCAGCCTGGTATATCCCTCGACTTGTTGATAGTCTTGTTCAGCCCTTTGTACAGTATCTCGTTTACGAGGGTGCTCTTCCCCGAACCCGATACACCTGTTACGCAGGTGAACACGCCCATAGGGAATTTGACATCGATGCCCTTCAGGTTGTTTTCGGCAGCCTCCGTTATCGCTATGAACCTGTCTCCCGGTTCCTTCCTGGAAGGCGGCAGCGGTATTGTCTTCTTGCCGCTGAGGTATTGCCCTGTTATGGATTTTTCGCAAGCCATAATGTCCTCAAGGGTTCCGGCTGCCACAATCTCGCCGCCGTGCTCGCCTGCCCCGGGACCTATGTCCACTATGAAATCAGCCTCCCTCATGGTGTCCTCGTCGTGTTCGACGACTATAAGTGTGTTGCCGATGTCCCTCAGCTTCTTGAGCGCCTCGATAAGCTTGTCATTATCCCTCTGGTGCAGCCCGATGCTCGGCTCGTCCAGGATGTAGAGCACTCCCATGAGGCTTGAGCCTATCTGAGTTGCAAGCCTTATACGCTGTGCCTCACCGCCGGACAGCGTACCCGAATTCCTCCACAGGTCCAGATAGTCCAGACCCACGTTCATAAGGAAGCTCAGCCTGCTCTTTATCTCCTTGAGTATCTGCTCGCTGATCCTGCTGTCCTTTTCCGACAGCTCGAGGCTGCAGAAAAAATTAAATTCATCCTTGATGGACAGCTTGCAGAGCTCGGCTATGTTGAGGCCGCCCACGGTGACGGCAAGGACCTCTGGCCTGAGCCTGTTGCCGGCGCATTCCGGGCATGGATTGTCGCTCATGTAGCCCTCTATCTCGCTCTTCATATAATTCGAGGAGGTCTCCCTGTACCTTCTTTTGAGGTTGTTGATTACGCCCTCAAAGGCGTGATTGAACTCCATAGTTCCGTTCTCCCTGGTGTACCTGACCTTGATCTTGTCTCCCTTTATGCCGTAAAGCAGTATATCCACAACGTGAGGGTCCAGCTTTTCCACAGGTGTATCAAGCCTGAACTTGTACTCCTTCTCGAGAGCCTTGAGTATGCTGCGGGTCCATGAATCCTCCTTCATTGAACCGCTGCCCCAGGGAGCCACGGCTCCGTCAAGTATGCTCTTGCTCCTGTCAGGTATCACAAGGTCCGGATCTATTTCCATAAGCGTTCCCAATCCGTCGCAGGTGTCGCACTTTCCGTATGGCGAGTTGAAGGAGAACATCCTTGGCGACAGCTCGCCTATGCTGATTCCGCAGTCAGGGCAGGCGAAATTCTCGCTGAACATGATGTCCTCGCCGTCTATAACATTTATGATCACAAGGCCTTCGGCCAGCTTCAGCGCCGCTTCCAGTGAATCCGCCAGCCTTCCGCCTATCTCCGGCTTGATGACCAGCCTGTCCACTACTGCCTCTATGGTGTGCCTTACCGTCTTGGAAAGCTTGATTTCCTCCTCCTGGAGATCGTAGGTCTTGCCGTCGATCCTGACCCTCACATACCCGCTCTTCCTGATGTTTTCGAGCACCTTCGCATGCTCGCCCTTTTTTCCCATTATTATAGGTGCCAGCACCTGGATTTTGGTTTTTTCTTCCATCTCAAGTATCTTGTCCACCATCTGGTCGACCGTCTGCTGGGCGATCTCCTTGCCGCATTTAGGGCAGTGAGGCTTTCCTATATTCGAATAGAGGAGCCTAAGGTAGTCGTATATCTCCGTCACCGTACCCACTGTAGACCTTGGATTTCTGTTAGTGGTTTTCTGGTCTATGGAGATGGCCGGAGAGAGCCCTTCGATGTGGTCCACATCCGGCTTGTCCATCTGGCCAAGGAACATCCTCGCGTAGGCTGACAGCGATTCAACGTATCTCCTCTGCCCTTCGGCATAAATCGTGTCGAATGCCAGGGAGGATTTTCCCGAACCTGAAAGACCTGTGAACACCACGAACTTGTCCCTCGGTATTTCCAGATCCACGTTCTTCAGGTTGTGAACCCTTGCCCCTTTTATTGTTATCTTATCAATCATAATCCATCATCTATCCTTCTGTTTCTTTAATTTGAAAATCAGATCCCTGAGATATGCGGCCTGTTCGAACTGAAGGTCCTTTGCGGCCTGCTTCATCTCGGCTTCCAGCTTCTCTATCTGCTGCCCGGTCATCTCCTTGCTGGCAGTGAACGCCTCCTCAAAGCTGTCGTATGTTCCCCCCTGGTCCTCGTATGTCACCTCTATCAGATCCCTGATCTGCTTGATTATGGTTTTTGGGGTGATGCCGTTCTTCTCGTTGTATTCGGTCTGAATTTTTCTTCTCCTGTTTGTCTCCGAGATTGCCCGCTCCATCGATTTCGTTATTCTGTCCGCGTACATAATGACTCGGCTCTCGGAGTTCCTTGCAGCCCTTCCGATAGTCTGAATGAGCGACCTCTCAGACCTGAGGAAGCCCTCCTTGTCGGCATCGAGTATAGCCACAAGGGCGACCTCCGGTATGTCCAGGCCTTCCCTGAGGAGGTTTATTCCGACCAGCACGTCGAACTCACCCTTCCTCAGGTCCCTCAGTATCCTCATCCTGTCCATAGTGTCTATGTCCGAATGGAGATACCTTGTCTTTATGTTCATTTCCTTGAAGTATTCGGTCAGGTCCTCGGCCATCTTTTTCGTAAGCGTGGTGACCAGCACCCTGAAGCCTTTGCCTATCGTCTCCCTGATCTTTGAATGCAGGTCGTCGATCTGCCCCTTTACGGGCAGGACCGTTATCTCGGGATCCAGAAGCCCCGTAGGCCTTATTATCTGCTCCGTCACATTTTTTGACAGGCCTAGCTCGTAATCAGCAGGCGTGGCGCTGACGAACACAACCTGGTTCAGCTTCTCCTCGAATTCAGGGAATTGGAGAGGCCTGTTGTCGTATGCTGCAGGAAGCCTGAAACCGTAATCCACAAGGGTGTTCTTTCTGGATCTGTCTCCGGCGTACATCGCCCTGACCTGCGGTATTGTTGCATGGCTCTCGTCCACGAACATCAGGAAATCGTCAGGGAAATAGTCGAGCAGCGTCTGAGGCGGCGTTCCGGGCGCCCTTCCGTCCAGTATCCTCGAATAGTTCTCTATGCCGGTGCAGTAGCCGACTTCCCTTATCATCTCGATGTCAAAGTTCGTCCTCTGCTTGAGCCTCTGGGCTTCGAGGAGCTTTTCCTCTGAGGTCAGCTCGTTGAGCCTTTTTTCCAGTTCGAATTCTATCTGCGTTATGGCCGTCTCCAGCCTGTCTCTCGAGGTCGCGAAATGTGAAGCCGGGAATATCTGCACATGCTTGAGATTCCCAACAACTTCACCTGTCAGTACGTCGATCTCCCTTATCTTCTCTATCTCATCTCCGAAGAACTCTATCCTCACCGCAGTGCTGGTGTATGATGCCGGGATTATGTCGAGTATGTCCCCCCTGACCCTGAAGGTCGACCTGGCGAATTCTATCTCGTTCCTCTCGTACTGTATCTCGATAAGCTTCTTGATTATTTCGTCCCTGCTTTTCTCCATGCCCTCTCTCAGCGAGATCGAGAGGTTCCCGTACTCCTCCGGATTTCCCAGACCGTATATGCAAGAAACAGAGGAGACTATGATCACGTCTCTCCTCTCGAAGAGAGCTGCGGTGGCGCTGTGCCTGAGCTTGTCGATCTCGTCGTTTATGGATGAATCCTTCTCGATGAAGGTGTCTGTCTGGGGCACATACGCTTCAGGCTGATAGTAATCGTAGTAGGAAACGAAGTACTCAACGCTGTTCTCCGGAAAGAATTCCCTGAACTCCGAGCAAAGCTGAGCCGCTAGCGTCTTGTTGTGAGCAAGCACCAGCGTAGGCTTCTGAACTTTCTCGATTATATTCGCCATGGTGAATGTTTTTCCGGAACCCGTTACACCCATGAGCGTCTGAAATTTGTCGCCGCGATTGAGCCCTTCCACAATGCTTTCGATTGCCGAGGGCTGGTCTCCGGTAGGTTTGAAGTTTGAATGAATTTTAAACTCTCCCATTTATATATCATTCTCCCTGTTCTTTATTTTATCCATCGCCTTCTTTAGAGCGCTGTCGTCGAATTTTATCACCAAATTGTCTTCAGGCACCCCCTTTGGAACAAGCAGAAGCCCGAGCTGCCTGCCGCGGAACATTTTGTCGTAGCTTATCTGCTCCAGGCTCCCGTCCTCCCTCTTTATGCCGATCCAGATGAAATTGGTGCTCTGGCTCAGGTTTTCCATGAGCATCTTTTCGTCTTCTATCCTTATGCCGTTTATACTGGTCAGAAGGTCGCCGCTCCTGATGCCCATTTCCGCTCCGACAGATTCCGGCATAACCTCAAGTACCATTACGCCTTCATCCCCGCTTATATATTTCGGTTTTCCTGCAAGTTCACGTTTCCTCTCATAGAATATCCAGCCTTCATGGATCGCCAATGCCGCCAATGGAAGTGCGGCTTCAGCCGACGGATTCCCAAAAGCAAGCCGCGCAAAACCGAATAGGGCCAGGCTGTAAACTATTTTAAAAACCCCTGTCTCGACGGTCTTCCTCCTCCTGTTCATTGTAAAGGTAATGGAATTGAAACCCATAAGGCCGTAGAAGGGTATTATCATAAGCACAGCGTTCACCAGAACCTCGGCTGGTATTGACGATTTGACCATCGGCCACCACTGCGGCATTGGAACCGAAGACTGTGAAATAGCCAGTGCGGGATCATGGAGCATTATGATCAGCGTTACAGGCACGGTCCAGTACCTCTGGAGTATGAATCCTCCCATAACCCGGCCTTCCTTGTTTGCAAAGACAGGCACGCTTCCCCTTCTCCCGTCCAGTACTATGAGTATTCCTTCCACAAAAAGGATAACGGCAACCATGGTCATCACAGCAGCAACATCCAGTTTCAGTATGTTAAATGCCGGATTCTGTGCCGAGTCTGCTGCATATCCGAGCAGCAGGCTGAATATGCACAGGACGGCTCCTGAATATGCTATGCTGACAAAGCGCGGATTGTAGAACAGAAAAAGTACAGTAGCAAGAAATATCAAGTCCACCATGGATGTCTCATCGAAAACGATGCCGAGATAAGACATTATGATGCTCGCTGCAGTCCCTGCAAATATGCCTATTACAACCTGCGATATGGTGAGAACGAAGGGTTTGTCCAAACTCTGTCCCATGACCATCTTCTGTATCGCAGCTGTTTTTACATTTTTCCTGTGAAGTATAAATGCCAGTACGGCGAGCTGAAAAGCCCAGTAGGGCCCGGTCAGCGCATAGGCTGCAGACTTCAGCGTGTATATCAAAATGTCCATTAAATATCAATCACCTCTAATATAGCTTATTGAATCTTGCTCTTTGCTATCTCCAGCGCCTTTGTAAACTGCGGATCCTTGCTCCTGTCGTATTCCTCAGTGAGCAGGCTTTCAGGGTATTCCACCTCTACGTCAGGCTTTATGCCGGTCTTGTTGATGTTTTCGCCGTTTGGAGTGTAGTACTTGGATACTGTAACCTTAAGCGCTGTCCCGTCTCCCGCTTCAAGGATTGTCTGCACCACTCCCTTTCCGAAGGTTGTTGCTCCTACAAGAGTTCCGAGCTTGTAATCCCTTATCGCTCCGGCAAATATCTCCGATGCGCTGGCGGAGCCTTCATCCGTCAGTATTACAAGAGGCATTCCAATGGCAGCCCCGCCTTCGGACCTGTATTTTTTTGTGTTTTCGTATTTGTCCACAGTCGAGACAACGACTTGGTTCTCTTCTATGAAGTTTGAAGCCATTGACACGCATTCGTTCAGGAGTCCGCCCGGGTTTCCCCTGAGGTCGATTATGAGCGACTTCATACCCTTCCCCTTCAGCTCCTCGAGCATGTTCCTGAAATTCTGGGCAGTGTTGTTGTCGAACATTGTTACCTCGATGAGACCTACCTCTGAATCAATCATCTCTCCTGAAATGGTCTTGATGCTTATCTGCGCCCTTGTTAGCGTAACCTCGAACTCTCCCTTGCTTTCCCTGTAGAGGGTCAGCCTTACCGTGGTTCCCTCCGCACCCTTCATGAGAGATACAGCCTTTTCAAGCTCGCTCCCGCTTACAGAGGTGTCGTCAACCTTTTCGATCACGTCGTTTGGAAGGATCCCCGCGTTCTTTGCAGGCGATTCGTCAAAAATGCCCACAACGACTATGTTGTCCCCGTCAGCCTTCACCTGCAGTCCCACCCCGCTGTAATTGCCTTCGGTCTGGGTGTTGAAATCAGCATATTCCTCTTCGTTGAAATATACTGTATATGGATCGCCAAGCGACTCGGTCATGCCCTTTATGGCTCCCTCAAGCATGGCGTCCTCGTCGATTTCCCCGTCATAATATTCGTCCAGCTGTTCCTTGACGTAGAAAAGCTTCTGCCACTTCTGGGCCTGTCCGTACTGGCTTGCTGTAAGCGTTCCTGTATTTCTACTAAGGAGAGAGTTTATTACTCCGCTGCCAAAATAGGTGCATACATTAGTTACCAATACTATAGCTACTGTTGCCGCTATCCATTTCTTCTTACTGTCCAAAAATCCCACCCCTTTGATAAACTTTTAATAATTATATCACTAAAGAAAATAAATACAAAACAGTTTGTAAACCGCACAACAAGAAAGGCGCAAACACCGTATTCCAAGATGCTTGACGCCTTAATGTTTGTAATTACCTAATATAATAGCTTTCCGGGTTTATAGTTTCACCCGAGCCGGCAAGCCTCACCTCAAAGTGAAGATGCGGCCCTGTGGACCCACCCGTATTGCCTGAATAGCATATGAGCTGGCCGCTTTTGACCTGCTGCCCGGCGGTTACTACAATAGATGAATTGTGCGCGTAAAGCGAGATTATGTCGCCGTGGTCAACCATCACATAGTAGCCGTACCCGTTCGCATCGTAGCCTGTGTACATAACCGTCCCGCTCTTGAGGGAATATATCGCCGTTCCGCTCGGGGCTGCAATGTCTATGCCCTTGTGGAATTTCGATACCCCGGTTATAGGATGTATCCTCCATCCGTAAGGCGATGTTATGGAAAAGCTTTTTCCGCCCGTGATGGAGCTGGTTCCGGAACTGCTGGAACTGTTTCCTCCCGTGCCCGAGCCTGAGTTCTGGGACTGAAGCGCCTGTATCCTCGCCTTGATGTTGGCGGCTTCCTTTTCCTCCGCTGCTATGAGCATCTCATAGTAGCTCTTGTCTTTTTCAAGGGAAGACATCAGCTTCTGCTTCTCCGCAGCCTTCTGTTCGAGTTCCCCATATTTGGTTCCGGCTTCAGCCTTAAGGACCTCTGCCGACTTCTTCTTGCTTTCCAGTTCCGCTCTTTTTGTTTCGATTTTCTGCTTCTCTGCCTTCATCTCGCTGATGAGATTTTTATCGTATTCCATGATGGCGGTTACCCACTCTAGCCTGCTCACCATATCTGAGAAGCTGGAGGCTCCGAACAGGACCTCCATGTATGATACATTCCCTGTTGTGTAGAGTGCCACAACACGGCTTTCGAACATTTCATTCTGTTCCTCGAGCTTTTTTTCTGACTGGGACAACTCGCTCTGCACTGCTCCCAGTTCAGCGTTAACCGCTGTGAGCTGGTCATTCGTGGCTGCCAGCTTGCCTGCTAATGCGCTGGCCTCGGAGTCGAGTGCTTTTAATTGCTCCTGCGTTTCTTTGCTGCTTTCTTTTATCTCGTCAAGCTTATCTTTATTGCTGTCTATGGAACCATTGACATTTTCCAGCTGCTTCTGGCTTTCAGTGACCGTTGCTCCGTGAACAACCGGTGCAGTTGAAAAAATGAATGCCGCTAAGACAAGTACACCTATCGCCCTTCTCATCTGGACTCCCCCTCATCAAGACTAGACTAAACTGCCAGGAATTTTCTGATTGAAATCGCACTTCCGATTGCGCCTATCAACGCTCCCGCTAAAACAAACAAGCCCAGAATATATGTGTACACGTAGCTGACAGGCACAAGCTGCATCATGAGCAGCCCGGTTGTGACCTTCGCAAATACGACTTTGTATGCATAGAAAAGTATGCCGTCGGCTATAAGCGCGCCCACAACTCCCAGCACGACCCCTTCTATTATGAACGGCCATCTGATAAACCAGTCTGTAGCTCCGATATATTTCATTATCCCTATTTCTCTTCTTCTTGAATAAACTATTATCTTGATTGTGTTTCCTATCAGGAACAGTGATACTCCAATCAGTATAAGGAATATCGCGCTGCCCACCCACTTGATCGTGTTTGTTATTGATATGATCTTGTTGACGATTTCCCTTCCGTCCTTGATGCTCAGGATGTAAGCCTTATCTTTTACAGCTTGAACTACAGCCGTTATAGTATTCGGTTCGTTGACCTTTACAATGTATGAGCTCGGCATAGGGTTGTCCTTTTCCAGGCCTTCAACCAGGCTCTGGTTCTGATCGCCCAGCTGCTCCTTGAAGTTGGCAAGCGCCTGCTCCTTTGATTCGTATGTTACAGCTGTAACCCCTGCAACTGCCTTGACCTTAGTCTCCAGCTCCTTCTTCTGCGCGGTTGTTATGTCATCCTTGAGGAATATCTTCACTTCAACCTGGGACTCCACGCTAACAATGCCTTGGTTTACATTCAGAAGGGTGAGCATGAAGATTCCGAGTATGAAGAGTGTAGCAGCAACTGTAGCTATGGATGCCGAGCTTACCGTTATGTTCCTTTTCAGGCTGTTGAAAGCATCCTTCATAAAGTATTTTAAAGTACTAATCTTCATATCCGTATGCCCCCTTCTTCTCGTCCCTTGCTATGGTTCCCTTTTCTATCGCTATAACCCTTTTCCTCATGGAGTCAACTATGTCCTTTGCGTGTGTAGCCATGAGAATCGTTGTGCCTGCGTGGTTTATGTCGTTCAGCGTTCCCATTATCTCCATGGCGGTCTCTGGGTCCAGGTTTCCTGTAGGCTCATCGGCTATAAGGATGGCAGGGTTGTTCACAATTGCTCTCGCCAAAGAAACCCTCTGCTGCTCTCCTCCGGACAACTCGTGAGGGAATGCCTTGAATTTGTTTGAAAGCCCGACCAGAGACAGAACCACAGGGACTTTTTTCCTGATTTCCCTCTGAGAGGCTTCCACCACCCTCATCGCGAACGCGACATTCTCATACACATTAAGTGTGGGTATGAGCCTGTAGTCCTGGAAAACCACCCCCAGCTTCCTCCTGTAGTACGGTATCTCCTTGTGCTTTAAGGTTGTTATATCCTGGCCGGCTACTATAACCTTCCCGCTGGTTGGTTCTATCTCCTTGAGGAGCATCTTGATGAAAGTGGATTTACCCGCTCCGCTTGGCCCAACCAAGAAGACGAACTCTCCTCTTTCAATCTCCAGATTAACGTCTGACAGTGCATATATATTATTATTGTATACTTTGCTCACCGAAATAAACTCGATCATCATATCTCTCCTTGTTACAAAATTTACAGCAATTACCCAAATTGCTAAACTTATTATAACATAATGTACTTGCAATAAAAAATTAAATTTTGTTGAACATGTACTGGTTCTGCCGTCAATTGCATCAAAAGGGCTGAAAAAAAGGCGGCATGGAGCATCATGCGCTCCATACCGCCAGTTATTCCATGATTTTTTTATTTCAGCTGAAGCCCCTTCATAACAGCTTTCACAATGTCTTCAGCTGTAAGGCCGTAAGCTTTCAGAAGCTCTGCCGGCTTTCCGCTTTCTCCGAAGGTATCCTTGATGCCGACCCTGATTACAGGAACCGGGTGCCTTTCAGAAACCACTTCGCAGACAGCAGATCCGAGTCCGCCGATTATGCTGTGCTCTTCTGCCGTTATTATCACGCCTGTCTGCCTTGCCGCGTTTACAAGTATTTCAGTGTCGATCGGCTTGATGGTATGGATGTTGACAACCCTTACCTTTATGCCTTTTTCCACAAGAATGTTGAACGCCTCAAGTGCAGCATCCACCATTATTCCCGTTGCAACTATCGTTGCATCCTTCCCCTCCCTGAGGGTAACGCCTTTGCCTATTTCAAATTTGTATTCAGGATTGTCGTTAATTACAGGAACCGCTGAACGTCCGAGCCTAACAAAGCAAGGGCCCTTCATCTCAGCTACTGCCCTGATTGCGGCCTCAGTCTCAACTGCGTCGCTTGGGCTTATCACAGTCATGTTCGGGATGCTCCTCATGAGTGAGATATCCTCAACTGACTGATGGGATGCACCGTCCTCCCCTACAGTTATGCCTGCATGGGTCGCGCAAACCTTGACATTCAGCTTAGGATAGCATATGGAATTCCTTATCTGCTCGAAAGCCCTTCCCGCAGCAAATATGGCGAAGGTGCTTGCAAAAACAACCTTGTCGCAGGTTGAAATTCCAGCCGCCACTGCCATCATGTTTCCTTCAGCTATACCCATGTTGAAGAACCTTTCAGGTGCAACCTTTTTAAAGTCAGCTGTTTTTGTGGATTTAGACAGATCCGCATCTAGGACCACGATGTTGTCTTTTTCCAGGGCCAGCTTAGCCAGGGTTTTACCGTAAGCTTCCCTGGTTGCCATTTTATCTGCCATTATTCCTCACCTCCAATTTCTTTCAAAGCAATTGCACACTGCTCTTTGTTTGGAGCTGAACCATGCCATGAACACTCGTTTTCCATAAATGATACGCATTTTCCTTTTACGGTCCTGCACACTATTGCTGTAGGTTTGCCCTTGCATTTTTCAGCTTCATCAAGGGCGTTAAGGATTTCCTCGAAGCTGTGTCCGTCAACCTCTATAACATTCCAGTTGAAAGCTCTGAATTTTTCAGGTATGGGATCCACTCCCATAACCTCGCTGTTGAATCCGTCTATCTGAAGGCCGTTGTTGTCGATCAGGGCCGTCAGATTGTCAAGCTTGTAGTGGGCCGCTGCCATTGTTGCTTCCCAAACCTCGCCTTCCTCCAGCTCTCCGTCTCCCAGAAGCGTATAGACTCTGTAGCTCTTCTTGTCCAGCTTGCCTGCGATGGCCATGCCCACAGCTGCTGAAACACCCTGTCCAAGGGAACCTGTGGACATGTCAACGCCAGGAACGAGGCTCATGCTCGGATGCCCCTGAAGTATGGAGCCTAATTTTCTAAGGCTTTTCAGCTCTGCTGGATCAAAATACCCTCTCCTTGCAAGTGCGCTGTATAGAACAGGTGCCGCATGCCCTTTCGACAATACAAACCTGTCCCTGTTGGAATCCCTGTGCTTTGAAGGATCTATGTTCATCTTGCTGAAATATAATGCAGTCAGGATTTCCACGGCTGACAGCGATCCGCCCGGATGCCCTGAACCTGATTCAGTAAGCATCTCGATGATGTCTCTTCTGATCTGGACAGCCATCGCCTTAAGCTCATCAATATTTTTTTTCACAACTATACCTCCCGTAAATGGATCTTATTCGATAATATCATTTTTATTCTACCACAAATATAAATATTTCATAGTCATATTTGCTATGTTTCTAAAATGAAAACAGCAGCAAAACCTAAATTTTGCTGCAGACTTCAGCCAATCAAAGACCCATGCTTATTATAAGCGCTTCATGAACCTTTTTCATATCTTCTTCGGTCATGTGTCCAATTTTTTCCCTCAACCTTTTTTTGTCCACCGTTCTTATCTGTTCCAGCAGAACCACAGAGTCCTTGTTAAGGCCGTAGACCTCTGATGAAATTTCAACGTGGGTGGGCAGCTTAGCTTTGTTGATCTGGGATGTGATTGCCGAAACAATCACAGTCGGGCTGTATCTGTTGCCAAGATCGTTCTGAATAATGACGACAGGCCTTATCCCTCCCTGCTCAGAACCTATCACAGGGCTTAAATCAGCATAAAATATGTCTCCTCTTTTCACTACCGTTGTCATCCCTATCATCACACTCCGAAAGTTTCGTTTCATATTCTTCCAACGCCGCCAACTCGCCTGCACAGCACATCTCCGAAATTTCGATATTCAGTTCAGCCATCTCAATGTATCCGTTTTTCATTTCCTCGTAACAGACAATGGCCTCCTTCATAAACTCACATTTAACATCGGACCCTTCATCAAGTGCTCTATCAAATTCATCGCATAGCGTCCCAGAGAGGCTTGCTATTAATCTCTTAGATTTCAACATATTAAGTCAATACCCCCTACTCGCAAAAACAAAAAAATAATTTCTATTTAATTATACCCTCTGCTTTCTGAATATGTCAAAGAAATTAATATTGTAAATAATCTGTAACTAATCTCTAAACCCTTCATTTTCCTGACTTGTTCCGTCAATTATTTCTTTTATCGCGTAAGGGATCTCCTCCATGACATGGGTGGCGTTAACGCTGTACAGAACCTCCGACAGCACGTCGCCGGCATACCCGTGGATGTAGGCCCCGAGGCAGGCTGCCGCAAGGGGGTCGTAGCCCTGCCCGATGAACGATGCTATCATGCCCGTCAGGCAGTCACCCATGCCGCCCGATGCCATTGCGCTGCTCCCTGTTGAATTATAATACAGCTCCTTCCCGTCAGTTATAATGGTTCGGTATCCCTTGAGAAGGACGATCACTCCGTGCTTTCTCGCAAAATCCATGGCAGCCTCGCTCCTGTTCTCCTCTATGTAAGCTGTATCGTATCCCGTAAGCCTGGCCATTTCACCCGGATGCGGGGTGATTACCGCCTCGCACTTCCTCGAATCAAGCAGCTCCAGATTGCCTTTCAGCACGTTGAGCCCGTCGGCATCGATCACTACAGGGCATTGTGCGTTTTCAAGGACATTACTTACCAGCTCAAGCGTCTCTCTCCTGTCCCCCATTCCGGGACCTATCGCTATGGCATCGCTCCTGCGGATGTGACCGTCCAGCTTTTCCGATTCCTCGAAGGATGTCGTCATGGCTTCCGTAAGCCTCTGCGAAAGTACATCCCTTATGCGCTGCTCGCAGGCCAGCGTGACAAGCCCTGAACCGCTCCTCACTGCGGATGTGGTGCATATGTATGCTGCGCCTGTGTACCCCTCTGTTCCCGAGATTACAAGCACCCTGCCGAAGTCGCCTTTGTGCGAATACGTTCTTCGGACCTTCAGCCTCTCCCTGATCATTTCATCGTCAAGGAGGTATTCGCACTCATGATGTTTGATCACAGCCTTTTCAGGGATCCCGATCTTCACGACCACAATCTCACCTGTGTATTCCGCGGCTTTATAGTTGAGGAAGCCTCTCTTGTAGAGCTCGAAGGTCACAGTCGCATCTGCCTTTATGCAGTTCCCCGCAACGCTCCCTGTATCGCTGTTCAATCCGGAGGGCACATCAATGGCCACAACGGAAACGGTGTGCAGATTCACAGCATCTATTACGCTGCTGTATATGCCTTCTACATCCCTTGCGAGGCCCGTGCCGAATATGGCATCGACCGCTACGGCGCATCGGTCCAAGGCCCTGCCGAGTTCTGCTATATCCTCTTCCCTGACGATATTCTTTATTTCTATTCCGGTGCCCTTTGCAGCCTCGTAATTTGTCCTGCAGTCACTGCTCATGCCCTGGTCGCCTCCGACAAGGAACACCTCAACGTTTTTCCCTTTGACAAAGAGCTGCCTCGCCAGCGCAAAGCCGTCCCCGCCGTTGTTCCCTTTTGAGCAGATTATGCAGAAATCGTCATCAAACCTCTCCAGAAGGAAATCCAGGACTTCCCTTGAAGCATTCTCCATGAGCACTATCCCTGGGATGCCTATCTCATTGATTGCACAGCTGTCTATTTGCCTCATAACGGACGCAGTACCTACTCTCATCACAACACCTCCAAAACGGCAAACGCGACAGCACAGTCCCTCCCGTGGGTTATGCTCAGGTGTATCTTATATTCACCGAAGCCCCGCGCCACCTTGTCTGCTTTTTCTTTTAAAACAACTTCAGGTTTACCTGACGCTGCCCTTACTATCTCGACGTCCGTGAATCCGAATCCGACGAACCCTGTCCCCATAGCCTTTGATACAGCCTCCTTGGCCGCAAACCTGCCTGCAACGTATTCCGGACGCATCTTTCTGGACTTAAGGTATTCCTGCTCATGGCTGCTGAATACCTTCTGCATAAATTTTTCGCTTCTTTCCAGAGCCTTTTCGATCCTGCAAATCTCAACTATATCGGTGCCGATGCCTGCTATCAAACAAATCACCTCTTACAAAAATATTATCTTAATTATAACACATGGCGCATCCATTACTGTAAAATTATAGTATAGCATGGGAAATATTTATTTTTATGCATGCCGCTGCATGTATGTTGATTAATAGCAATGGTAATAATATAATTAAGGATAAGAGTTATAACAAAAAATTGGAGGTATACGAGATGATTTACGATGAGAACATGTACGTGATCATAGGAAACGGCCCCGCCGGATACTATGCTGCGGATACGATCAGGAAAAATGACGAAGAAGCATCCATCCACATAATCTCAGAAGACAAGCTCCTGACATATTTCAGACCACAACTGTCCAAGTTCATAGGTTTCCCAATTGATGAGTCGAAATTCCTTCTTTCGCCTGAAAGCTGGTATAAGGAAAAGAACATAAAAGTGACACTGAACACAAAAGTGAAAAAAATCAATCCCGCCCAGAAGCTTATACTTCTCGGCGACGGAACAATAGTGAGCTACAAGAAGCTGATCCTGGCGAACGGAAGCCACGCCTTTGTGCCTCCCGTACCTGGCAATGACAAGGAAAACGTATTTTCACTTAAATCTGTAAGCGATGCTGAAGCCATCAAGAAGCAGATCCCTGAGAGCAAAAATGCTGTCGTCATCGGCGGAGGGCTGCTGGGGCTTGAGGCTGCATGGTCCCTTCTGAATGCCGGACTGAATGTGACTGTACTGGACCGTTCGGGTGGGCTTCTGTCAAAACAGCTTGACGAAGAAGGCGCTAAAATATTCAGCGGCCTCGTCGACAAAAGCGGCGTTAAAGTTATCCTGAATGCGACAACCGAGGAGATACTAGGCGATAAAAAAGTCACGGGTGTGCGGCTTGCGGGCGGTCAGGTTGTTGAGGCCGACCTGGTCCTTTTCTCCAGCGGGGTCAGGCCGAACAAAGAACTTGCTGAACTAAGCGGGATAGAGGTCGACAAGGGCGTCAAAGTGGACGACAGGATGCAGACCAGCGCTGCAGATGTCTATGCCTGCGGCGATGTTGCAGAATTCAGCGGCAAGGTTTATGGGAACTGGCCTGCGGCGATGAGCATGGGTAAAGTTGCCGGCGCAAACGCCTTCGGTACAGAGATGCAATTCAGGGAGTTCGTGCCTTCATTCAGTTTCGATGCTATGAACATCAAGCTTTTCTCCTGCGGCTCTTTCACGGAGGAAAACAGAAATATTGCCCGCAGAGATCCTGAAACGGGCGGATACATGAAGCTCTATTTCGACGATAAGAAGATTGTCGGCGGCTTCCTGATAGGAGATACAAAGCGTGCTCCGGAAGTCCTCAACTCTGTCAAGGCAGGACTGGGCTACGACGAGGTTGTCGAAAAGTTCGGTCTGAAGTAAAAAAAAAGCAGGTTCAGCCTCGAGCTGACCTGCTTCAGTATTTTTTGCCGACCGGCTTCTCTTTGCCCTCGTGGTCGAAGGCCAGCGTTGCATTAACCTCGCCGCCCATTATTATGATAACGGATGTAAGGAAAAGCCAGGTAAGGAGCATGATGATCACCCCTATGCTTCCGTAGATGTTAGTGTAATTCCCGAAATTATTCACATAGAAAGAAAAAACCATCGATGCTGCGACCCATCCCCCAGTTGCGAATATCGCTCCGGGTATTACCTCCAGCCATGTCATCCTCCTGCTCGGAGTGTATCTGTAGAGAGCTGCAAACACAAACACCATTGCGCTCAGAATTATTATATACCTGAAGATATTCCATACAGCCATGAACTGATCGGTGTGTCCGAGGTAGATTCCAAGGTTCCTGCCGATGACTTCTCCAAGAACAAGCAGCGCAAGCGTCATGAAGATTATAAGCGTGAGCGCCAGCGTGCACAAAATCGCGATCACCTCGAGCTTGATTACCGACCTTCTTTCCGGCTCGTCGTAAGCCCTGTTTACCCCCTTAATAACGGCTTTGAAACCGGTGGAGGATATCCATATTGTAAGGATCAAGCTCAGTGACAAAAGGTTGTGGTTCCTTGTCTCCACCACATCAACAACTGTGCTTTTCACGAGCTCGAACAGGCTTGAGGGCAATATCTGGCTCAGTCCGCGAAGCACTTCGGAGCTGTTCAGGGAGCTGAAGCCGATTAGGGTCATTATGAATATCAGCATCGGGAAGAAGGATATGAGAAGGCTGTACGCCAGCTCTGACGCGAGGGCTGTCACGTCGTCATCCCTGAATCTGTATGCAAGATTCTTGATATCCTTTAATATCCTTTTATCCATAATAATCCCCCCTTTCCGCCTTATTCCCCGATGACTGCCCTTGCCCACTCCCTGGCCTGAGCCGCCTTTCCTTCATCACCCTTTATTGGTTCTATGAATTCAAGCTCCGCCAGAATGCTGTTGTCTTTCAGGTATTCCCTCATGTTCGAGAAGGTCTTCCCTTTAGAACCTCCGTCACAGCAGAACAGCGCCAGCTTCTTTCCTTTGATTTCGAATTCGGACAGGAATGTGCTGACTGCCGGCGAATGGCTGTATGCCCATACCGGGGTGCCTATGAAGATGGTGTCGTATTCCTGAGGATTGATTGATATTTTCTGAAGCTCAGGTTTCTTTCCCATGACTACCTGCTTTCCGCCCCAGATGTATTTTGTGAACCGTCTGTTCTTTATATCGGAGACCGGCTTCAGCTCCAGTATGTCAGCCCCGGTTTCCGCAGCAATGTTTTCTGCAATATATCTTGTGTTCCCGTCAAAGGAGTAATAAACAACCAGCGTTTTCATATCTGTTTCATTTCCTTTCTGACCAAATATTTTCTGACAAGGATTTCCGCGCAAATCGCACAGGTTATTCCAAGGATAATCCCGCCCAATACGTCCGAAGGATAGTGAACCATCACGTAGAGCCTCGAGAAAGCTATTACGGCCGCAATTGTCAGTGCAGGCAGTGCCGCCTTTTTAAATTTTCTCGCTATAACCGTGGCTGCGGCAAAGGAAGACCCCGTGTGCCCCGACGGAAAAGAAAACGATGACGGTTCCGGTATCAGCGGCTGTATTGAAGCGAACTGCAGGAAGGGCCGCGGCCTCTGAACAATGTTCTTCAAAATCCCTTCGCCTATTGCTGTCGTCAGAAGCACTGCCGCCAGGCACATTACCCCTATATGCCTGTATTTCCTGTTTGCAATAAGGATCAGTGAAAATATTATCCATATCGCTCCCAGATTGCCTATCTCGCTTACGTATGGCATTGCAGTATCCAGAAAACTGCTCCCTACAGCATTGTGCAGCTGAATAAGAAGGGAGTACTCAATGCCGTTAAGGCTGCTGAACATCATCTTCCACCTGGTAGAGCAAGTTGTCATCGATTTTGTAGAACAACGGTGCTATCAGTATCTTCGGATATTTTTCTCTCAGCCTCCTTGTTTCGCTCAGCAGGAAGTTTATCTCATTTTCTATTTCAAACATGGGTGCAAAACTTCTGAAATGCTCTTCAGCCTGTGTCCTCGACCATCCTGCATTTTCAACAAGCCCCTCGATGAACTTTTCCCTTTTGGATTCAAGATGGACCATCCCGCAGTTGTCATGCCCTATGAGGGCTATGGTTTTTACTCCTCCGATCGCAATTGCATAGGAAACCTTAAACTCGCTGTTTCTCAGGTTTCCGCCTCCTGTCCTCAAAATATACGCAAAATTGTTCGGTATCTGCAGCTGCTTCCTGTTGTCCATGCACATGCCTATCAGCAGCTCTGCATTGTCGTGCTTTTCATACTCCATCCTGAGGTTGTGGTATTTCAGGAGTTTTTCCACCGCTGTACCCCTGTATTTCGGCAGTATATCTTCTTTGCTAATAACCTTCAATAATTTCCCCATCTTTTTCCTCTTTCTTTCCTCTTTGCTTTTTATTTTCTGTTTCTGAGTGTATAATATACTATCCCCAAGGCGCCGGGGCCGACGTGAAGCCCTATAACCGGGCCGATGTTGCATATCCCTACTTCCGTCTTCAGTTTTCCCTTAAGCAATTCCGCCAGTCTGCTGGCTTCCTCGAAGCAGTTTATGTGGTGAACCGATATCTCTCCCAGTCCGAACTCCTCTATATCCTCCATCACTTTTCCAACCATTGTTTCCACTGCCTTCTGTTTCGTCCTAACTTTCATGAGCATTTCTGTCTTGCCTTCCTCGACAGTCAGTATGGGAATTATTTTGAGAAGGCTCCCAATAAGGGCGCTGGCTCCGCCTATTCTTCCCCCTTTTTTCAGATATTCAAGGGTATCCGGAACAAACAGGAACCTGCTCCTTTTTTTGTTGTCCTCTACTATCTGAACTATTTCCAGCATGCTTCTGCCTTCCCTGGCTGCCCTTGCGGCAACTATCGCCGCATATCCGAGCTGCATGCTGTTTGATCTTGAGTCAATTATTTCAATTTCAGCATCCTTGATCGTCTCCAGCACCATTTCCTTTGCTATGTGGGCAGTGGAAAACGTACCACTCATGTCTGAAGAGATAAAGACACATACGAGGCTGTCACCGTCCTTTACTGCATCATGCATAGCTTCGTATACTTCGCTGACTGTAGGTTGGGATGACTTTGGTATGCCTTTCTCCTGCATTTTCTTGAAGAATGTTTCATTGTCAATGTCGGTTTCCCTGAAACTCTCGTCTTCAAAATTGACGCTCAGCGATACCAGTGTGATCCCCAGTTCCTCTCTCAATGACTTGTCGATATAGCTCGTGCTATCTGTTATAACTTTAATGGCCATCTTGTTTTTACCTTTCGCAAACTCTCTGAATTCTGCTAGCCGCATCAGAAATTTATTTCATTTAAATAATTATAATCTTTAATTATAAATATATCAATATAATGACAAAGGCCGCTGTTCGGCGGCCTTTGTCATTTGGAAATCTGAGAAATCGGGGACGGTTCATCAGTGAATTGATTTCGACCTGGATTTCTATTTTTTCATCAGTACGTTTTTCTTGTTTATATACTCTTCCTCGGTGATTTCACCCTTTGCAAATTTAAGCCTCAGAAGTTCCAGCGCCTCGCTGTTGCTGCTGGTGCTGTTATACTTCTTGTAAAGGAAATAGACAACCGCAGCTATGAGTATCACCCAGAAAACAATCATGAAGCCCATAAAACCGCCTCCAAATCCATGCATACCGTATCTTGTTAAGCAAAACATTCAATAACACCTCCGTATCAACTATGTTTTAATTTGATTATACAACAGAGATGTGTTGGATTTGTGAAGATTTGGGGACGGTTCATCAGCAACTCCAATTTTGTTACTGCTGATGAACCGTCCCCAATTTGTTTCTATTTATAATCTGCCACTTCTACTCCAGCCTGCCATATAATATCCTCGATCTCTTTCACCCTTTGGGCTGAAGGAGCTTCAAAATGATTTTTGTGTTCGCCTTTACCTAGCGCATCGTATTTGTATGTCCCGAAGTTATGGTACGGAAGAACCTCGATCCTTCCTCCCGGAACATTCTCCTTTACGAAAGCAGCTGTATTCAGGATATTTTCATCATCGGCATTGACTCCTTCCATGAGAGGGATCCTTATCACAATTGGCTTGCCGAGTTTTCCTGCACTTTTGATGTTCTCGTGTATCAGCGCATTCTCCATACCGGTATATAATACATGCTTTCCACTATCAAAAATCTTCATATCCATGAATATGAAATCAATCTTTTCGAATATATCCCTGGTATCTTCCCAATTAAAATAACCGCAGCTTTCAATGGCCATATCTATCCCCAATTCGCAGAACTCATTCACAAGGGATCTCAGGAAACTCTTCTGGAATGTGGGTTCTCCTCCGGAAAAAGTCACTCCTCCTCCGGACTGTCTGAAATATATTGAGTCCTTCATAACCCTGTCAACAACCTCCTGCACGGACATCACCGATCCCAGGATCGACCTTGCACCATTAGGGCATGCATCCACGCATAGGCCGCAGTAATTGCAATCTTCGGTAACATAGGTATCTCCGAACATAGGATTCAGTGCAGCTTTCCGTATACATATTTCAACGCAGTTGTTGCAGCCTGTGCATTTTTCTTTTACAACTGTAAGCTTCGGCTCCGCAGTCCAGGTCTCGGGGTTTGCGCACCACTGGCATCTCAAAGGACATCCGGACAAAAACACATTCGTACGGATTCCTTCTCCGTCATTCACGCAGAAACCTTGTATCTGGGATACAACGCCAAAGCCTTCTGACGCCTTCAACACCTCCCCCTACATATGCTCATGTGCAGTTCTGGAAATTATGGCATCCTGAACTTCACGTGAAAGGTTTACGAACTGAGTGCTGTAGCCTGCAACTCTGACAAGGAGATCTCTGTACTGATCCGGATGTTCCTGTGCATCGTGAAGAAGTTCATTTGATATTGTGTTGAACTGAACATGGAATGCACCCAGAGAGAAGTATGAGCGAATCATCGACGACAGGTTCCTTATTCCCCTTTCTGACTTCAGCATTTCCGGTGACAGCCTGAGGTTTAGCAGCGTTCCGCCTGTGTGCACGTCGTGGTTCACTTTTGCTGCAGATTTCATTGCTGCGAGCGGAGAAATTATGTCTGATCCGGCAAATGGCGATACACCTTCGGTCAGAGGCATTTTCGACTTTCTTCCGCATGGTGTGGCTCCAACTATCTTCCCTGCAGGAATGTAATTAGATATCCCCATGAATGCAGAGTTGAAGTTTGAGCCGAATATATCTCTGTGCTTTCTTGTTTCCCTGTAGTAGAAATCCGAAACCTCAACAGCTATGTCGTCAACGAATTTGTCGTCATTTCCGTATTTGGGAACAGCAAGCGCTTTTTTCCTCACTTCCTCATAGCCTTCCCAGTTTGCGTTCATTGCTATGTCTAATTCTTCCATTGTAGTTGCTTTGTCCTCGAAAACGAGCTTCTTTATCACAGCCAGGGAGTTTGCAACGACGCCAAGGCCTATGCCCGTGAGTACGGGCCCAACGTTGTATACGGCTCCGCCCTTGCTGAG
The DNA here is from genome assembly GCA_017861315.1 of Bacillota bacterium. Classification (GTDB taxonomy): domain Bacteria; phylum Bacillota; class Clostridia; order Clostridiales; family Clostridiaceae; genus UBA699. The sequence goes on from JAGFXP010000018.1 coordinate 33,501, forward strand.
GTCCTTGCCCTTCTGCATGCATCCGTCGACGCATGTTGAAAGGAACGGTCTTGGAACCATCTCTGTATGGAGCTCCTGGGCAACAACTGATCCTATCACGGAATGCTTAACCAGGTATGCCAGCTGCTTGAGGAAGGCGTCTTTTACTTCATCGTAGGATTCGAATTCTGCAGCAGCCTTTACATCAATGCCGAACTTATCTCCCGTCATCCTGCTCTTACCTTCGTTTATTGCATACTCAAGAGCTGAACCGAAATTCACGTTGACTGCCGATGTCCACTGTGCAGTCTTCCTGAAGTGCGGAACCACGCATCCGCAATTGTTCCAGTCCCTTGCATCTTCAGGTTCGTAGCCTGCCTGCAGAAGCATCTGAGCCCCTGCCTGATCATTGTGTATTGCAGGGAAGCCAGTTCCCAGTTTAACCAGTTTTGACACTGCATTCATGAATTCTTCAGGGCATCCCTGTGAGATCCTTACGCTCAAGCCAGGCTGATGAGTCTTGACGTCTGCCGTTGCCTTCAGCGCCATGTATGATATGTCGTTTGTGGCATCGCTCCCGTCTCTTTTTCTTCCGCCTACAGTAAGGTTCTGGAACTGGTTATAGCCTGCAAAAAACTGCGCTGTGTTTGACGATATTGTCCACACCCATTCAGACAGCTTTATCCACAATGCTTCTATCAGTTCCTGTGCCTGATCCGTTGTTATTCTTCCGGCTTTCATGTCCGAATCGTAATACGGGAACATATACTGGTCGAATCTGCCCGGATTCAATGCCAGCGGATTTTCTGATATTACCCCGCCTAGCTGAACGAACCAGACAAACTGTATCGCTTCACGGAATGTCTCCGGAGGATTTGCAGGAACTTTTCTGCACACTCTTGCGATTTCCAGGAGTTCAGATACCCTTGCCTGATCCTTTTCGATTTTCGACATTTCTTCTGCTTTGTCAGCATATCTGTTGGCAAATGCTATTATGCCCTCACATACTATGACCTGGGATTTGTAGAATATTATTTTTTCCATATTCTCTAAGCTCGTCGGTTCAAGGCCTTTGAGTGCTTCTTCAGCTTCTTCCCTGATCTTAATATAACCTTTAGCAAACAGGATATCCTGGTAGTCAGGCGTAATCTCTCCTACAGCCTGTCTCCATTTTGAATCGTTGTCAATTATGCCTGTATCTATCAATATTTTCGCTGTTTCTTCAGGGATTCTTTTGAGGAAATGTTCTTCAAGGGATTTGCCTTTCCAGTAAGGGAAAACTTCCTTGCGCAAAAATGTTCTCTGTTCTTCGGTTATTACGTAAGGATCCTGCGGTCTCTTGTCGAAATTGTCCATTTCCTTGTCTACCCATTTCCATGAGAACTCCGGAGTCAGTATTCCTGTCCTTCTGAATTTACCGGCTACGCCAACCACTGTTTCGTTCTCGTAAATATTAACAGGAAGCTCCTCGCAAGCCGCTTTGAATGCCAGTGCTCTTCTTATTGCCACAGGTTCGTCTTCGGCAGCTTTATGGGATTCTGTCCATATTCTAGCCCTTTCATAGCATACGTACGGCTTTGAGTTTACATATTCCAGTCTGGATTTTTCAATTCTCTCGGTTATACTCATTTCACTTATCTCCTTTAAAACGATTTCATTTAACATCATTGTATACTGTATACACTTTTAAATCAATAATAAAAAGCCCTGTAAAAGGCTCCTTATCATTTTGTTTTGTTATAGTTCTATTAGATTTTATCTGATGTTTTCGCTCAAATAATTGACAAGCTGATTAGAGGCGTGCTGCAGATGCTTTACTGTAGCCTCAACAGCATGCTCCACGTCTTTTCTTCTGTAAGCATCAAGTATCTCATAATGCTCTTTTTGGGATCTTTCCTCATAATTCATTAGCTCCAGATATATTCTGATGTACCTGTTGACATTTATATGTAGGTTGTTTATCAGGGACAGGAGCTTAGGCCTTTCAGCCGGTGAATAAAGGCATGAATGGAATTCCCAGTTCAAATCTAGCCACCTTCCAGCATCAGTTGCTGTATCAATCTCCTTCAATATCCCCTCTGCCCTTTCCAGATCAGCTTCAGTGACTTTGTCTATTGAAAACTTTACGGCACCAGTCTCAAGTATTTCCCTGATCTCATATATCTCTCTGGCTTCGCTGGCACTCAAAGTTGAAATGACAGCCTTTTTATTCGGATGAAGAGTCACAAGCCCCTCCGCCTCAAGCTGTTTGAGCGCCTCTCTCACGGGTATCCTGCTGGTTCCGAACTGCTCTGCAATTTCGGTCTGCCTGATTTGCTGGCCTCCTTTAAATTCGCCCTTGAATATGGCCCTACGCAGTATATCCGCAAGTATGGTCGGGGTTGCTTTCCTGTTCTTAAACTCATTGATTAGTTTATCTTCATTTATGTTAACGATATCATTACTCATAGTGAAATTGTATATTTAATACAGTTCATATGTCAAGCTTTGATTGGATTGATTGGGACGGTTCATCAGCGGTTGAAGTTGGAGGTTTCAGCAGAACGAGGGGATTTCAGCTTTTACAGGCCGCAAAATGGCAAGCCCTGCGGTTTGACGCCGCGGAGCTTGCCATTTTGCGGAACATTCTTTCAGACATGTCAAAAAGGGCGGACTCAGCCCCATATAGTATGAACGCCCGTTTTTTTACTTATACTTTCCGTTTCCTTATGTGACGCACAAGTTCCTGAACTCAGCCATGATATCCCTGTATTCCG
>JAGFXP010000034.1 GCA_017861315.1 Bacillota bacterium
AAGGGCCGCTGCAATCCAGACCAAAGGACGGTCCGTGCAGCGGCCCTGCTATTTATTTGAGTATCTTTGAAAGCGCGATCAGCACACCTATCTTAGCGTGGTCGAAAGTGAGTCCCCCCTGAAGGTAAGCGATATACGGCTCCCTGATAGGCGCATCAGCCGACAATTCTATTGATGCTCCCTGCACAAAAGCGCCCGCGGCCATGATGACCTGGTCCTCGTAGCCCGGCATATCCCAAGGTTCGCACTGAACGAAGGAATCGATTGGAGATCCGTACTGTATTCCTTTGCAGAATTTTATGAGCTTTTCCTTGTCGTTGAACTTGATGGCCTGTATTATGTCGCTCCTCTGGTCGTTGTACTTCGGAAGAACCTCGTAGCCAGCCAGTTCCATGATCCTTGAGCAGAATATAGCACCTTTGACAGCTTCCATGGAAACATGCGGAGCCATGAACAGACCTTGGTAAAGGAGTCTCATGACTCCGAAGGTTGATCCGCACTCCCCTCCTATTCCTGGTATGGTGAGCCTGTAAGACGCCTGGGTGACATACTCCTCTTTCCCTGCTATATATCCGCCAGTCGGCGCTATGCCCCCGCCAATGTTCTTTATAAGGGAGCCTGCAACGAGGTCGGCCCCCACATCTGTCGGCTCCTGTGTATCCAAGAACTCTCCGTAGCAGTTGTCGACGAAGCAGATAACGTCTTTCCTTACGCTTTTGATCTCCGCTATTATTTGCTCCATGTCCGATATCAGCATAGCTTTTCTCCATCCGTAACCCGTGGACCTCTGGATGTGGACGAATTTTATCGTCTTGTCCTTCTTCAGTTCTGAAACAACCTTTTCCAGGTCTATTTCGCCTTCATCTGTAAGGTCAACCTGCTTGTATTTGACACCGTACTCGATAAGCGAACCTATGTTCTTGTTGCTGCTGATCCCTATTATATTATGAAGTGTATCGTAAGGGCTTCCGCATATGGAGAGCATTGTGTCTCCCGGCCTGAGATTCCCGAACATGGCGGCGCCGATGGCATGTGTCCCGTTGACGAAATGGGGCCTTACGAGGGCAGCTTCGCAGTTGAATATGTTTGCATATACCTTGTCCAGCGAATCCCTTCCTATATCGCCGTAGCCGTAACCTGTACTATTGGTGAAATGAGATTCGCTTATCCTCTCCTTCTGGAACGCATCCAGAACCTTGAGCTGATTGTATTCCCTTATCTCATCGTATCTCCTGAATTCATCCCTTATATCGGCCATGGCCTTCTCATACAATTCTATAGCATTTTCGTGAATACCGAAATTTTTATTTAAGCTTTCAATGGTTGATTTAAGCATCTATCCTGTGGACCTCCCGTTTTTTTCTTTGCCATTGTATATAATAACACATATATTCATTATAGGCAATTTGAAGCATCCTCTGAGACGCATTTTTCAGACGGAAAAAGCTAAATGAGCAGCAAAAAAACCATCAAGCGCAGCTTGTTGGTTTTACAGACCTTCTATGAGCGGCTCTCATACTGTTCCGCGCTTGTAAATAGAATGGGTTTGCTGGGTGTAATTGTAGATATTGCATGTTTGTATATCATCATCTGCTTTCCGTCCGAATCCAGGACAACAGTGAAACTGTCGAAGCCTTTCACATTCCCTTTTATCTGAAACCCGTTAGTCAAAAATACCGTGACAGGAATTTTGTTCTTTCTGGCGCCGTTCAGAAAAATATCCTGCAGATTGTTCACCGATTTCGTCATGTAATCCCCCCCTTATCTTCTTAATATATAATTCTATACTGGAACGTTAAATCCTCTTTCGCCATCATTTTTCTCCGTTTTTGAAGGATGTGACGTTAACTATATGCTCAACTATCTCGTCGTCCGAATCAAATTCGTCCTTGTTGATCCATTTTACCCGTGGATCCTTCCTGAACCAGGTGAGCTGTCTTTTTGCATAATTCCTGCTTCCTTTCTTAATGAGCTCCACGGCTTCCTCGAGGCTTATTTTGCCTTCCAGATAGTAAAGTATCTCTTTGTAGCCTATGCCTTTCATAGACTGCATATCGGCGTTGTATCCCCTTGCCCTCAGGCTCTCAACCTCCTCGACAAGCCCGTTTTTCATCATAATATCAACCCTCAGGTTAATCCTGCTGTAGAGGGACGCCCTGTCCATGGTCAGGACGTAGTACTCGAGGTTGTACGGGCACACGTATTCCTGTCTGTTTGAATTGTATTCTGTTATTGTCACGCCGGTCAGCCTGTAAACCTCCAGAGCCCTTATCACCCTTTTCAGGTCGTTCGGATAAAGCCTTTTATACGAGCCGCGGTCTATATCCACAAGCATTCCGTGGACGTATTCCTTGCCTTTCGATTCCGCCAATCCGGTCAGGTGTTCCCTGTATTCCTGGTCGGTCCCGGCCTCCGTGAAGTCATAGCTGCATATCAGGGAATTTATGTAGAGGCCCGTTCCGCCCACCACCATGGGAAGCCCGTTCCTCGATGAGATCTCCTCGATTTTTTCCTCTGCAAGCTTTTTGAACTCCGATACGTTGAAACTCTGGTCAGGCTCCACTATGTCGATCATATGATGCGGTACGCCCCTCATCTCATCGGGAGAGACCTTTGCCGAGCCTATGTCCATGTACCTGTATATCTGCATCGAATCAGCTGAAATTATCTCTCCGCCGAGCCTCTGGGCAATTTTTATTGAAATATCGGTTTTCCCCACAGCGGTTGGTCCGGCCAATATGAACAAATCCTTTTTCATATATTCTCATAACCCTCTTTTCAAGTTAATTATTTTGACTGGAATCGTTCCACGTTAAAGTTTACAATAAAAGACATATGCAGTCAATCACTATGCTTCCATAAACAATTCCGCCGCACGCTAAAACCACCAATTAGCTCTCTAGACTAATTGGTGGTTAAGCAGACCCTAATCTCTTTTGTGATTCAATTGGTTCTTCTATTTATATGCACCCATTTCTAATTGGTTTTTCTATTGAATGCATTTCTGCATATCAATAAATTAATGTGGTTAGATAGAAATCTGATCTTTACTTGCATTGTTTCGGCTTACCAGACCTCAAATCCCGTTATAGCAGGCATCGGACCGGCTGCTTACTCGCTATTGCTGTAGAAGACTGAATTTCATTTGACTTGATACCCTTACTCGTATGTTTCATTTTCATTGACTGTGAAACCTTTCGGAACCCAGGCAACTACAACTGAGCATACTGTAGAAAATACTTTTTTCAAGAATCTGTGACTTTTATAAAGGTTAGTTTTTAGCTGGACCTGCCATCTTAAGATGTATCAGGTCTGCCAATCTCCTTTATAAATAAGATTCATGAGTTTTCAAACTGGTTTACAGGAGATTAGGATCTGTGGGAAGAAATTTCTTTCTTCTTGAGTTTATTATAGCAGGGTTATTGTCAGAAATCAATATGTTTTCTGAAAAAAGATTTATTATTTTTATCAACTTGCATTTTAATCCTTATAAGCAATTGATTGCCACAAGGGTTATTTTTTGCCAAAACTGCCACACCATTGTATTTAAGCCGTCATATGCACTCCAGCACCGGAATGGACGTCTTTTGAACGCCAGGAGGAATCCGCACAAATGTGAATGGATTCCTGCACGGCTTCTCTCGGTTCTGAAGCTTGCTGATATTTTACTGTATTCTTTTGAATCTCTTCTCAAGCTCATTCAGGCCTATTTTTATTATGGTAGGCCTTCCGTGAGGACAGGTGTAAGGATCGCCGATATACTTCAATGCTTCCACAAGAGCCTTCATTTCCATATCTGAGAGGTTGTCCCTGGCTTTGACAGCCGACTTGCATGCCATCCTTGCAATTGCGTTGAACTTAACCTCCACTGTGCTTCCGCTGCCCATCCTTCTCAGGTTCTCCAGCACGCTGACGAAAAACTCCTTGACGTCCGGTTTGCCCAAAATAAAAGGAACCTCTCTTATGCAAATCGTATTCTGCCCGAATCCCTCTATCTTGAATCCGAGGTTCTCGAACAGATCAATGTTTTCCTCGTAAATGGAGAATTCTTCACCGCTCAATTCCACGACCACAGGAGACAGCAGGAGCTGCGCGATCACATGGTCCTTCCTTATCTCGTCCGTGTATTTTTCGAACAGTATTTTCTCGTGGGCCGCATGCTGGTCTATAAGGTACAGCTCTCCTCCGAATTCGCCCAGTATATAGGTCTTGTTGAACTGACCTATAACCCTGAGGTCCGGCAACTTTGCAGCAGAAATCGCCTGTTCCGCTTCCGCCTTTTGTTGAATGGCTATGGAAGGAGCTGGATCAGTTTCCCGGACCCTGTATTGGGGCACCGCAAACTCAGGCTTCTCCCTGAAGATCTCCTCGGACCGGATGGACGGATACGCTGCCGGCTTCTTCAGATCCATCGGGAGCTGGACGATTTCCGTTACAGCCTGTACTTCTGCGGCGGTTTCAGGGGCTGAAGCCTGGTCCTCCTCGGCCATAAATGTATCCATAAGGCTTTCCCTCAGCGCTTTATGCACCGAACCGAAGACAAGCTTGTATATCTCCCTTTCGTCCTTGAACTTAATCTCTGATTTTGTAGGATGCACGTTTACATCTATGAATTCCGGGTATATGTTGACGAAGAGGACAAAGAACGGATGCTTGTTTATGGTGATGAACGACTTGAATGCGTTTTCCACTGCAGCCGTGATGGTCCTGTTCTTGATGTACCTCTTGTTAACGAATATGCTCTGGCTGTTCCTGTTTCCCTTCGCAAGCTCGGCATTCCCTATGAATCCGTAGACAGAAGCTACGTCTCCGTGCTCCTCAAATTTTATCAGGTTGTCCGCTGCAGATTTCCCGTAGACTGACCTTATGGCATCAACAATATCCCCGGTGCCGTAGGTTGTCAGCGTTGTCTTTCCGTTGTGTATAAGCTTGAAAGCTACTTCGGGGTTAGCAACTGCCATCCTTGCTATGATATCGGATATATATGAATACTCCCTGCTCATGGATTTCAGGAATTTCTTCCTGGCAGGCACGTTGAAGAACAATTCCCTAACTACCACAGTAGTGCCTATATTTGCACCAACATCCTCCACCTTCTCAATGCTGCCAGCCTCAACTGTTACATTCTTGCCGAAATCGAAGTCCCCTGTCCTGCTTTTCATGTCGACCTTTGACACAGATGCTATGCTGGCAAGGGCTTCCCCACGGAATCCCATTGTCTGTATCCTGTAGATGTCCTCGATATCGCTTATTTTGCTTGTGGCATGGGGAAGAAAGGCTTTTTCGATGTCTTCAGGAAAAATACCCGTTCCGTTGTCTATCACTTTAATAAGCTTCTCTCCGCCTTCCTCAATCTCAATGGTGATGCTGGTGGCATTTGAGTCAATGCTGTTCTCCACCAGTTCCTTGACAACAGAGAAAGGCCTGTCGACAACCTCTCCCGCTGCAATCTTGTTAGCAGTGTTCTCGTCCAATATGTTTATCCTTTTCAAAGTACCGCCCCGCATTTCTAAATTGATTTTGCATTCATCACGAACTCGTTTAGCTTATTCATGCTCTCCATAGGGGTCATGTTCATAACGTCTATCGACGCGAGCTCCTTGATGAGCTTGTCTTTTTCAAGGTCTGCGAAACCAAGCTGCATAAGAGGCTCGGGAGACTTCACCACAGGTATGTGCTCAGCCTCTATGTTTACAAGGATCTCCTTCGCCCTGTTTATTACCGCCATAGGAAGTCCCGCCAGCTTGGCAACCTCGATGCCATAGGACTGGTCTGTCCCTCCCCTTACAATCTTGTGAAGGAATATGATCTCGTTCTGTATCTCCCTTACAGCTACCCTGTAGTTGACCACCCCGTCTATGGTGCCTTCAAGCTTAGTCAGTTCATGGTAATGGGTCGCAAATAGCGTCTTGCACTTGATCTTTCTGTCTGTGCAGATATGCTCTATGACCGCCCAGGCAATGCTTAGCCCATCGTACGTGCTGGTGCCCCTGCCAACCTCATCCAAAAGCACCAGGCTCTTGGGCGTTGCGTTGTGCAGTATGTTGGATACCTCCCACATCTCCACCATGAATGTGCTCTTTCCTGCAGCAAGGTCGTCGGATGCGCCAATCCTTGTAAACACCCTGTCGCATACCGAAAGCTGGGCGCTCTTGGCGGGGACGAAGCTCCCTATCTGCGCCATAATAGAGATAAGCGCCACCTGCCTCATGTAGGTCGACTTTCCAGCCATGTTAGGTCCTGTTATCAGCATTAGCTGCTGATCCCTGGAATCAAGATATGTATCGTTGGAAACGAACCCGCCGGTCGGAATCACTTTTTCGACTACAGGATGCCTTCCTTCCCTGATATCTATAGTGCCTGCATCGTTGAGAACCGGTTTGACATATCCATTTTCAAGGGCTGCAGCAGCCAGAGAGCACAGGCAGTCGATCTCCGATATGATCTTCGCCGTATGCTTCATCCTGTAAATGTGCTTTTCTATTTCATCCCGCACCTCAGCGAAGAGCTCATATTCCAGGTTCAGGAGCTTTTCCTCGGCTCCCAGTATCTTATCCTCCATCTCCTTCAGTTCAGGCGTGATGTACCTTTCCGCGTTTGCCAGTGTCTGCTTCCTGATATATCTCCCCTCCGGTATCTGGCCGAAGTTCGACTTCGTTATCTCGATATAGTACCCGAAAACTTTGTTGAATCCGATCTTCAGGGATTTTATGCCCGTTGTCTCCCTCTCGGAAGCCTCAAGTGCAGAAATCCATTCCTTACCCCTGGTTTTGGCGCTCCTCAGGTCATCTACCTCCTGGCTGAAGCCTTCCTTTATGATATTCCCTTCCTTGGCGGACAATCCAGGATTATCCATAATGGAATCCTCAAGGATCTTATGAACGTCATCAAGTGCGTCTATCTCCGAATTCATAGACACGTACAGGCTGCTTTTGAAATTTGACAGCGATCCTTTGATCGCAGGTATCTTCTCTATGGATTTTTTCAGTGATATCAGCTCTTTTGCGTTTACGCTCTTCGAAGAGATCCTTCCCACAATCCTCTCGATGTCGTATATCTCCTTAAGATTCTCTATCAGGTCATAATGCAGCGAAAGGGACTCGATGTTCTCCCCAATCGAGTTAAGCCTCCCCTCGATTTTCTTCCTGTTTACGAGAGGCTGCTCTATCCAGCTCCTGAGGCGCCTTGCTCCCATGGATGTTGAAGTCCTGTCGAGCACCCAAAGCAGAGAGCCCTTCCTCGTCTTGTCCCTGAGGGTTTCCGTCAATTCAAGATTTCTTCTTGAGTTGACATCGATCGACAGATACTCAATTATGCTGTAAAGGTTCAGGTCGTCGATGTGAGGGAGCGATACCTTCTGCGTATCCATTATGTACTTCAGCATTGAACAGCTGCAGCTGATGACAGGCTTGCTCAGGGAAATACTATCAGCGTCTTTGAACTGGCTTTCAAGGAGCCCCCTGTCAGCTTCAAAATAATCCGGAGGGAGTTCCGTTATGGAAAGGTCGAAACGCTCCCTTATAAGACCCATAAGTTTGGAATCAATGCTGTCCTGAACCAAAAGCTCCCTGGGAGAGAACTTCGATATCTCGTCCAGCAGGACGGTAGGCTCGTAAGCCCCTTCCGTGCAGTTGAATTCCCCGGTTGAAATGTCCGCAGAGCACAGCGAGAAAACATCGCCCTCCCTGAAAACCGACACAAGAAAGTTGTTCCTGTTCTCTTCCAGGAAGGATGAGTCTGTGAATGTTCCGGGTGTTATGACCTTAATTATTCCTCTTTTAACTATTCCCTTTGCCTGTGAAGGATCCTCGAGCTGCTCGCAGATCGCCACCTTGTATCCCTTGTTTATCAGCCTGCTTATATATGAATCCGCTGCATGGAAAGGGATGCCGCACATATCAGCCCTTTTCTCAAGCCCGCAGTCACGGCCGGTAAGAACCAGCTCAAGCTCCCTGGAGGCTGTCCTTGCATCTTCGAAGAACATCTCATAAAAATCCCCTAGCCTGAAAAACAAAATGCAGTCCTTGCAGCCATCCTTAACTTCCAGGTACTGCTGCATCATTGGTGTTAACGCCACAAAAATTCCCCCTTACGGATTTTAAAAAAAGCTCTTTAAAAGAGCCTTATTTTATCTCTTCCCCTACTAGAGAGAAAGAATTTGCTTTAATTATCTTTACATTGACGAGTCTTCCTATGAGATCCGAGCCTCCGGAGAAGTTCACCAGCTTTCCTGTCCTTGTCCTGCCCATGACTGTATTCTCGTTGTTCTTGCTGAAGCCTTCAACGAGTACCTCGACTGTTCTCCCCAGGTATGACTGGTTCTTTTTTCTGCTGCAGCTGTTGACTGCCTCAACAAGCCTGTTGAACCTGTCATGCTTTACCTCGTCGCTGATCTGCTCGTCCATATCGTATGCAGGGGTACCCTTCCTCTTTGAATATATGAAGGTGAACGCCGAGTCGTACTCAACCTCATTGACAAGTGACAGCGTCTCCTGGAAATCCTCCTCGGTCTCGCCGGGGAATCCGATTATGATATCGGTTGATATAGCCACTCCGGGTATCTTTGCTTTGATTTTCCTGACAAGATCCATATACATCTCTCTGTCATAATGCCTGTTCATCTTTTTAAGGAGCCCGCTGGACCCGGACTGGACAGGCAGATGTATCTGCTCGCACAGATTGCCGCCCTCGGCTATTGCGTCGATGACGTCCTCGGTGAGGTCCTTCGGATGGGAGGTCATGAACCTCACCCTTTCAAGGCCGGGTATCTCCCTGATCATCCTGAGAAGCCCTGCGAAGCTTACCTTTGGTTCGAGCTCCTTGCCGTAGGAGTTGACGTTCTGTCCAAGCAGCGTGACTTCCTTGTACCCTCTTGACACCAGGTCCTTTATCTCGTTCATTATATTCTGCGGTTCCCTGCTCCTCTCCCTGCCCCTTACATATGGCACTATGCAGTATGTGCAGAAGTTGTTGCAGCCGTACATTATCGTTACGAAAGCTTTCACGCTGCTCTCCCTGTCGATCGGGATTCCTTCGACTATACCTTCTTCCTTGTCTATGACCTCTACAACGGACTTGTTCTCCTGCTTAACCCTGTTCAGGTATTCAGGGAATTTATATGAATTGTGCGTTCCGAATATGATGTCCACGAAAGGGAACTTCCTTATTATCTCTTCTGCTACCCCCTCCTGCTGCATCATGCATCCGCAGACAGCTATAATAAGGTCCGGGCGCTCTTTCTTTATCTTTTTAAGGGCACCAAGATTCCCCTTTACCTTGAGTTCCGCATTCTCCCTTACGCAGCAGGTATTGAATATTATGATATCAGCGGCGTCTCTCTCTTCCGTCCTGCTGTAACCTGTCCTCTTGAGCATGCCAGAGAGCTTTTCCGAATCCTCTTCGTTCATCTGGCAGCCCCATGTCTCTATATAAAACGTCTTGTTTTCCATCAGTTTATTTCCACCTCTTCAAATAATCTCTCTAGTACCAAACTACATTATACTATATTTTTAACCTAATATCTATTTTCTTTGTACAAGCTCTTCTATTTAACTTTTATGCAAGAAAAAATATTGTATCGAGTCATTTTCAAGAAGGATTTTTCTGGCCTCTGTAGAATAATAAAAAGGTAGAGCTTTATTTTTTATTTAAGAGGGGGTTTTTTTAACAATGGACGTACGATTTTCAGACAGAGCAAACGGTTTAAAGGCATCAGCAATCAGGGAGCTTCTTAAGCTAACTGAGATGCCGGAGGTAATTTCTTTCGCAGGAGGTCTTCCAGCACCTGAATTGTTTCCAATAAAGGAAATCAAGGAAGTTATGATGGAGGTTATGGACAAGGACGGAGCTGCTGCACTGCAGTATGGTCCGACTGAAGGTTACAGACCGCTGAGGGAGATCATCGCTAAGGAGAGAATGAACACTACACACATGAATCTCACAGCAGACGATGTGCTGGTAACTACAGGATCACAGCAGGGACTTGAGTTCTCAGCTAAAGTTTTCCTTAACAAGGGCGATGTAGTAATTTGCGAAAGCCCAAGCTACCTGGGTGCGATCAATGCATTCCAGGCTTATGAGCCAAAATTCGTTGAAGTTGAAATGGATGATCACGGCATGATCGTAGAGGAACTGGAGAAGGCATTGAAGGAAAATCCTGATGCAAGGATGATCTACACAATCCCTGACTTCCAGAATCCAACAGGAAAAACAATGCCTGATGACAGAAGGAAAAGAGTAGCTGAACTTGCTGCTGAATACAAAATTCCTGTCATTGAAGACAATCCATACGGAGAGCTGATCTTCGAAGGAAAGGTTCACGATGCAATAAAGAGCTACGACAAAGAAGGTTGGGTTGTATTCCTCGGAACATTCTCAAAGACTTTCGCACCAGGCTTAAGACTAGGCTGGATCTGCGCATCACCTGAGATACTCCAGAAGTACATCGTAGTTAAACAGGGTGCAGACTTGCAGTCAAGCTCACTTGACCAGAGAATTGCTGCAGTATTCATGCAGAAACATGACCTGAACGAGCACATAGCAAAGATAAGAGAAGTATACGGAAAAAGAAGAACCCTGATGCTTGACTGCATGGACAAATACTTCCCTGCGGGCGTTAAGCACACTAATCCATACGGTGGATTGTTCGCATGGGTTGAATTAAGAGAAGACCTGGATGCAGGCAAGATAATGGAAGAATGCATAAAGGAAAACGTCGCTTACGTGCCAGGCGAGCCTTTCTTCCCAATCAGCGGAAAAAAGAACTTCTTCAGAGTTAACTACTCATGCATGCCAGAAGACAAGATCGTTGAAGGCATAAAGAGACTCGGAAAAGTATTGGCTAAATACTACTAAAATATACCTGACCCATTGATTAGTTGAGTTAATCCATCTTATATTTAAAGGACTTTGCAGTCCATATAAGATGGATTTCTTATATACTCATTTATGCTTTGTATTAAGAAAGGGGTTTATCAACATGAGACTTTCAAACAGAATCCTTAATATGCAGTTTTCCCCAATCCGAAAACTCGCTCCGTTCGCTGCAGAAGCAAGGATGAGAGGCGTCAAGGTTTATTTCCTTAACATAGGACAGCCTGATGTTAAAACTCCTTCTGCTTTCTATGATGCAATTTGCAATTACAGGCCCGAAGTTCTTGAATATGGTGATTCACAGGGGCTGCAGGCTCTGCAGGAAAGCTTCATAGAATATTACAAAAAATGGGGTACCGAGTATACAAGAAATCAGCTTTTCATAACCAATGGCGGAAGCGAGGCTCTGATCCTTGCATTCACAGTCCTCTGCGATGCTGGCGACGAGATATTGTCCCCGGAACCCTATTACACAAATTACAATAATTTCGCGCAGCAGGCTGATGCTAAAATAGTGCCTTTCCTGACAAAGGCTGAAGACGGATTTCACCTTCCCTCCAAAGAAGTCATCACTTCCAGTATAACAAATAGAACCAGAGCCATACTGATATCAAATCCGTCAAATCCCACCGGTACTGTTTACACCGCCGGCGAGCTGAGGATGCTTGCAGACATAGCCAAGGAATACGACCTGTTCCTGATATCCGATGAAGTTTACAAAGAGTTCGTCTATGACGGCCTGCAGTTCACTTCCATCCTTTCACTGAAAGATATCGAAGACAGGACAATCCTGATTGACAGCATATCAAAGAGATACAGCGCCTGCGGAGCCAGAATCGGCAGCGTTGCATCAAAGAACGCCGACTTCAACTACAACATCATGAAATTGCTTCAGGCAAGGCTCTGCGCCCCTGGAGTAGAGCAGATTGGCGCCGCGGCACTGAAGGATACTCCTGACTCGTACTTCGAAGAAACAAAGGCGGAATACCAGGCGAGAAGAGATATCATAATGGAAGGTCTTGCAAAGATTCCCGGTGTTGTGTGCTTGAAACCATCAGGAGCATTCTATGTCGTAGCAAAACTGCCTGTGGATGATGCCGAGGAGTTTGCAAAATTCATGCTGGCAGAATTCAGCCACGAGGGAAAGACTTTAATGGTTGCTCCAGCCGGCGGCTTTTACAGCACACCGGGCCTTGGAAAAGACGAAATCAGAATGGCTTACTGCATTAACCAGGAAGCATTGAAGGACGCAATGAATATACTGGCTTTAGGCATAGAAGCTTACAAAGCTAAAAAAGGATTGAAATAGCATACAAAAAAGATAAGAGGAAGCCCTCTTATCTTTTTAATTGCCATTTATATGTTTCTGATATGATACTGAAGCCAAGCTTCCTATACAGTCTAAGGGCGTCTTCATTGCCGCTTCTCACATTCAGCCTCACCTGGTCGAAGCCCCTGTCCCTCACTATCTCAAGGAAGTGGATAAGAAGCAGCCTGCCGTAGCCTTTGCCCCTGTATCCGGGTATCAAGCCGATATTTACAATAAACGGCATATCGCTGTCAATTACTATCTGTCCGTAGCCTATGCACTCGCCATCCTTGTACAGGAAAGCGGACCCTCCCTCCAGGTAATATTCCCGGGAGACATCGAAAAAAATATCATTCAGCGTAAGGGGCACCCTGCTGGAGTCATTGAAAATATCATTCTGTATGCAGCATCTCAGGCCTTCATCCTTCCCCTTCTCAAAGGTTTTGAAAACAAGCCCCTCTCCATAGCTGCGCTGTTCCCCAAGCAGTTTTTCCACCTCTTCTAGGCCAAGGCGCATTTCTATCTCGCCTTCATTTTTTACAAAGCCCAGCCTCTTCAGTATGCTGAAGTTGTATCCGTTGTCCACGCATCTATACTGGATATTTCTGCATCTTGGAATGCTGTCAAGCAGCATCCTGTAAGTGTCCAAATTGTCTTTTTCAATGGAAAACAGCGCTCTGATTCCACAGGTGTTGCTCGAGTAATATTCGTACCATACAAAACCGCCAAACTCGCTGCCGATTTTAAGCAGACGCACTTTCCTTCTCTGAAAAAGCTGTCTTGTCAAGCTGGCTTTTTCATAGTTTTCAAAAAAATCTTCATTCAAGGGATTGAATCCAGCGCTCATCATGCAAAGCCTTCTGAATTCCGTGATTCTGTTTTTGCTCAATCTCTCGCATTTGTACATGGCAACCTCTTCTGAACGCTTTTTACTATAGTATAAGACTCCCGGAATTTCAAGTCAAGTTAACCTATGGTCAATTAAAAAAAGCCATCGGCTTGATGGCTTTTAAATATTTGAAGCTTTCACGGACACTGGCTGATCAAAAATTCCCCTCTTAACTTCAGTTGCGGTCATGTTTTTCGCATTTAAGCTGTCAGTCAAATAGTTGCACGCATCCCATGGGTTGATTCTGTCTCCGCAGGTAAACACATCCACTGCAGCATATCCTAATTCCGGCCAAGTATGAATCGTTAAATGGGATTCGGAAATTATTACAACCCCACTTACACCTTGAGGACTAAATTTATGGAAAGCTACCTCTCTTACCTCTGCACCAGCTTTAAGAGCAGAATCCACCATAGTTTTTTCAATGTAATCCTTGTCGTTCAACATCTCGTGATTACATCCATATATCTCTGCCAGAATATGACGTCCCAGTTCGTTCATTCCCAGTCTTTGCCTCCCTTGCAAATTTAATAACAATTAAATTCTATCAAATACTAGCAAAAAGTCAATATTTTTAGCTATAATTCTTGAATATTATAAAAAGACTCCGTTTTATTTAATATTCCTCAAAATTGCTATGCTTTTCATCATATTTTAAGGAAAAGCTGTGCACTATTGCATAGCGCACAGCTCTCTTCAAATGATTATACTTCGTCGACTTCTCTGATGCTTAAGCCGATTTTTTTGTTTTCTTTGTCAACCTCTATGATCTTTGCCTTAACAGATTCACCTATTGTTAGGGCATCGCCTGGCTTTGCGATCCTCTTTTCGCTGATCTGTGAAATATGAACCAGTCCGTCAACGCCTGGCTCAAGTTCAACAAAGGCTCCGAAATTTGCGAATCTAACTACCGTTCCCATTACTGTGTTTCCTACCAGGTATTTCTGGTCTATGTTGTTCCAAGGATTTTCGATCAATTTCTTCATACTTAATGAAAGCTTTTTGTTCTCCTTGTCTACATCAAGGATATATACATTTATTTTGTCTCCAACTTTGAGAACATCGCCTGGCTTGTTGACTCTTCCCCAGGAAATCTCCGAAACGTGCAGCAGTCCGTCTACTCCGTCAATTTCAACAAATGCTCCGAAATCTGCAAGTCTCTTGACTTCGCCTTCAACTGTAGCCCCCTTTTCGAGTTTCTCCCAAGTTGACTCTTCAACCTTGCTCTTTTCAGCCTTCAAAAGATCCCTTCTTGATGCAACTATCCTTGTCCTGTTGTTTGCATCGCTGAATTCGATAACTTTTACTTCAAGCTCTTTTCCCTTGTACTGGTCAAGATTAGCTGTGTGGTGGAGCTCAACGTGTGATGCAGGTATGAATACTCTAACGCCTTTGTAGCTTCCTACAAGGCCTGCATTTGATGCGTCTTTGATTAAAACGTTAATTGTAGCTTCATCATCTTTTGCAGCCTTGATTTCATCAAAAGCAGCTTCTCTCTGAAGTTCAAGCTTTGAAAGAACTACAAAGCCGTCTTCATTCTTTCTTTTTATGACCTTAACGTCTATGACATCTCCGACTTTAACGAGATCTGCAAGGTTCTCGCTATCGTCCTTAGTTACTTCTTCTTTTGGAAGTATTCCCTCACCCTTGTAGCCGATGCTCAGGAAAGCGTTGTCCTCGTTAACCTTGAACACTTCTCCTTTGATCACCTGTCCTACGGCTACCTGTCTGTCGTGCATGTCCATGTATGCCTGCTGTTCGTTAAATTCCACATTTTTTTCTTCGCTCATTTTTAATACTGCCTCCTTTATTATCCAATCCGGTGTTGAAGCACCAGCTGTAACGCCAATACTTTCTATATTTTTGTTTAATATATCATCTGGAATTTCTTTCGAATTTTCCACATGAATTGTATTTTTACAGTTTTCACTGCAAATTTCAAATAATTTGGTTGTATTGGAGCTGTTTTTGCCTCCTATGACAACCATCATGTCCACATTCCTTGACAGCTCCTTCGCAGACAGCTGCCTCTCCGAAGTTGCTTTGCATATCGTGTTGTAGCCGTAAAACTCTTTGCAGCTCTTTACGATAACGCCGAAAACCTTTTCCCAGTTAGCTTGTTTCTCAGTGGTCTGTGCCACTACGCAAAGCTTTCCCGTTATACCCTCGAGCTCAGAACCGTCCTTAGTCACAATAGCGCTGTCCTCGCACCACCCGTTTATCCCTATGACCTCCGGATGCGTCCTGTCTCCTACTATTGCAATCTTGTAGCCCATATCATAATATTTCTTTACTATATGCTGGATGTTGGAAACGAAAGGACAGGTGGCATCCACAATTAATATGCCCTTCTCCTCGAGGAGATTCCTGGTCTTGAGAGGTATTCCGTGAGATCTTATGATGATTACGTCCCCCGAACCAAGGCTTCCGATGTCTTCAAGCTCTATAGGGTATATGTCCTTCCCCTTAAGGTAATCCACCACGTCGTTATTGTGGATTAGTGGGCCCAGTGTATATATTCGCTTGTTGAATTGTTCCTTTGTCTTGAGAGCTTCGTTTACAGCCCGCTTGACCCCAAAACAGAAACCCGATTTATCTGCCAAGTAAATTTTCATGCTAGTTCACCGTCATACCATATTTTTTCATCTTGTTCTCTATATGCTCAGACATAACCTCTGCAACCTCTTCTATGCTCAATTTTGAAGAGTCTATCTCTATGGCGTCCGCAGCCTTTCTGAGCGGGTTGAGCTCCCTGTGGGAGTCTGTGTAGTCCCTCTTGTTTATATCTTCCAGGATGCTTTCAAACTCGACGTCGATGCCTTTCTCCATAAGTTCCCTGTATCTTCTGAGAGCCCTTTCTTCGGCACTTGCAATAAGATAAAATTTTATGAACGCATCCTCCAGAACAGCCGTTCCAATATCCCTGCCATCCATGATAACGCTGTACTTCTTAGACATGTCCTGCTGCAGTTTCAGCAGATGCTGCCTTACTTCCTTTACGGCCGCATATTCAGATACTTTTTTGCTGACCTCAGGCTGAATAATAAGTTCGCTTACGTCTTCGCCGTTGACTATGAGCTTGTTTTTGTCAAAATGCATCTCAAGGGAGTTGATCATCCCGATAAGGCCATCCGCATCCTCAGAGCCAATATTACGCCTCATTGCGAATAACGCCACAGCTCTGTACATGGCCCCGGTATTAATATACATTATATTAAACCTTTCGGCGATAAGCTTTGCTATGGTGCTTTTGCCGGCACCAGCGGGGCCGTCAACAGCAATTGTCAATTTCAATATTTACGCCACCTTTCCTGTGGGTGAAAAAACATACCTTATATATTATTCTATAAAAAACCGAAAAATCCTCT
The DNA here is from genome assembly GCA_017861315.1 of Bacillota bacterium. Lineage (GTDB taxonomy): Bacteria > Bacillota > Clostridia > Clostridiales > Clostridiaceae > UBA699. The sequence continues at coordinate 16,439 of JAGFXP010000034.1, forward strand.
TTGCTTATGCAAATTATCCTATGCTTGTTCCTGCAAGATAGCCGGTGGACAGTGCAAGCTGAATATTGTAGCCGCCCGTAACAGCATCAATGTCTATTATCTCGCCAGCAAAGGACAGATTGTTAATTATTTTGGATTTCATGGTTGACGGGTCTATCTCCTTGACATCTATTCCCCCGGCTGTTATTATAGCTTCCGCCACAGGCCTCAGACCCTTAACATTGAACTCCAGATTCTGAAGCAGAGTAACCAGCTGCTTCCTTTCTTCCTTTGTTATCATGTTCACCTTTTTGTCAGGATCGATATGGGACAGCTCGACAATCACTGGAATCATTTTTTTTGGAAGAAGCTCATCCAGCGAATTCTTGAAAGCTTTGTTGATATTCTTGGCGAAATCCTTCTGAATCCTTTTGTCAAGCTCATCGGCCGTGAGCGCCGGTTTCAGGTTAACTGCCGCCTTCAGGTTTTTGTGGAAGTTGACGGTCCTGCTGCCGCTTAGCACAATAGGCCCTGAAAGCCCGTAATGGGTAAAAAGCATCTCGCCGAAATCCTTGTAGATGACCTTATTCCTTGCATCAAGCAGTTTGAATTCGACATTCCTGAGCGACAAGCCCTGCAGCTCCCTGACCCATTCCTCCTTGACCTCTATCGGAACCAGTGAAGGGAAGAGTTTTGTAACCCTGTGTCCCAGCTTATGTGCCAGGATATGTCCCTCGCCTGTGGATCCTGTCTGCGGGTAGGATATGCCTCCAGTGCACAGTATATAGTGGTCAGCCTCTATCCTGGTCCCGTCATTCAATTTAATCGCAGAGATCCTGTTGTCTGAATACTCAACATCCGTTACCTGGGAATTCAGTTTTATGCATATTCCCCGTTTTATAATTTCGCTTTCAAACGCCGAAATTATATCCGATGATTTATCGGATTCCGGGAACACCCTGTCTCCCCTTTCGACCTTGAGCTTTACCCCAAGGCTTCTTACAAAAGCCATGGCGTCCTCGTTTGTAAAGGAGTAAAGGGAGCTGTACAGGAAATTCGGATTCCCCGGGATATTATCGAAAAAATCGTTGATATCCTTCGCATTTGTCAGATTGCATCTTCCTTTTCCGGTGATATACAGTTTTTTTCCCAGTTTATTGTTTTTATCTATAAGAATAACCTTGTTGTGTTCCGAAGCCTTTATTGCAGCCATCATGCCTGCAGGGCCTCCTCCTATTACCGCAACTGTAGCCATATATTCACCGCCTTTTTTGTTCACTATTATAATGTAATACAAAACAGCTTTTTATTCAATAACTATATAAAAACAATTAGAGAATCCATTGGATTCTCTAATTGTTTATTGATAAAGCTTTTTGCTTTAGATTTTAGTACAAGCCCTGAGCGAACATAGCGTCAGCAACTTTTTCGAATCCAGCTATGTTAGCACCTGCAACCAGGTTGTAGCCGAAGCCGTATTTCTCTGAAGCGTTCTTGCAGTTGTTGAATATGTTGACCATTATGCCGTGAAGCTTAGCGTCAACT
>JAGFXP010000075.1 GCA_017861315.1 Bacillota bacterium
AGTTTGTCCTTGAGCTCGAAAGGGCTGATCTTTCCGTATACCCTCTCGATAGCTTCTCTCTGAAGACTCATTTTATCCATAATCTGCCTCCTGGCTAAATATTTTTATCCTGATTGAGTAAATGCTCCTTTTCCACTGTGGAAAGGATGATGAACGTCTCGGTGTCTCCGAACATCTGTATCCTGTCGATCAGCTTCCCAAGGCTTTCTATATCCTTCAGGCTCGCCTTGATAATCTTGCAATAGGGACCGGTGACATGGTGGCACTCTGTTATGGAGTCCTCACCGTTGATGAACTCGTTGAATTTCTCTGATCTCTGGACATGTATGCTCACGTTTATGAGCACATTGATCTTCCTGCCCAGCTTTTCATAATCCACCACCGCCTTGTATCCTTTGATGGCTCCGTCCTCTTCAAGCCTCTTGACCCGTTCCGCCACAGCGGGTGCGCTCAAGGCGACCCTCTGAGCCAGCTCCTTCATGGGTATCCGTCCGTCCTCCAGAAGTATTTCCAGGATCTTGTAGTCCGTTAAATCCATAACCTTGCACCTCCCGCTATCTATAGTAGTCCTTCTCAAAAATCTCTTTTATCATGCCGGTTTCGCTAGTATAAGCCAGCGCAGCCATAAGCTTTATCCTTGCCTTCTGCCCCGGGAGATTGCCGCCTAAAATCACGCCCATATCCTTCAGCTCCCTGCCTGCGCCCTTGTAGCCGTAGTCGTCAAGCACCTTGCCGGTCGGACACCTCGAAACCAGAACCACCGGTATGCTCCTGCTTAAGGCATGCTCAACGCCTGGCACCATGCCCGGCGGTATGTTGCCTCTGCCCATGCCTTCTATAACTATGCCCCTGCAGCCGGAATCTGCGCAGAATCTCAAAAGGCGGTCATCCATTCCGCAGCCGCACTTTATAAGGGCTACATCATCTTCGATTTTTTCGGCAGGGATGTGCTGCCTCCTCTCGTACCTGTAGAAGAAGAAAGCCTTCCCACCTTCAACAAAGCCTAAAGGCCCGAAGTCAACGCTTTTGAAGGTGCTGAGCGAATGGGTGCTTGTCTTGGTAACCTGTGCCGCCGCATGGATTTCCCCGTCAAGCACAACCATGACGCCCCTGTCCGACCCGTCCTCTGATATTGCCGTCAGTACCGAATCCGTCAGGTTGGACGGCCCGTCCCAGCCGAAATCCGAGCTGCTCTTCATGGAACCCGTGAAGACAACCGGCTTTGACCCCTTGTAGGTCAGGTCCACCAGGTACGCGGTCTCCTCCAGGGAGTCCGTTCCGTGTGTTACGACAACCCCGTCATAGCCGCCAGTCTCAACCTTTTCAGTTATGAGTTTTGATAGTTCCATCATCTTCTGCGGTGTAATGTGGGGACTCGGAAGCATACCGAAATCGAAGAAGCTAATGTCGGCCAGGCTTTCAATTCCTGGAGAAAGCTTCAGAATGCCTTCGGCACCCAGCGCCGGAACAGCCGCATCGCTTTCTTCGTCCTTTTTCATGGATATCGTTCCGCCGGTAAAAATTATTATGATTTTCTTCATCTAAGCACTCACCTCTTTTTATTTTCATCATTTTGTTTTCTTTATTTTATCACGGACATAAGCATATTTATATACATCAAGTAAGGCAATGCGGCATCTTTTGCTTATTATATTTCTTATTTTTCTATTTAACTTTATTTAAAAAACGACGGCTAACCGCTGATTGCAGTACAATCAGCGATTAGCCGTCCCCGTTTCTTTATCTCTTTGATTTTCTAAATCCCGCCGCCTGGGCCTCCTCTTCCGTGTTGAACCACTGCTCCGGCACGGTCTTCTCGTAATAGTCTCCGCCAGGCACGTGGTAGATTTTTTCTCCCTCGGAGTTTATGTTTCCCTTTATCAGCCCTGTTGCCGCAACCCCTGTAGAATAGGAGATCCCGCTGCTGTCAGTGTTCCACAGCCCCTTGTCCGCATTTCTGGCCTCGGAATTGTACATCGTCAGGTACTCCTGGTACTTGACGTCCGGCGGGAATGTGGCCGACTGCGCGTACCCCTCCTGCACGAGTATGGCGTTGATCATCTTGGACCTTATTTCTGAATCGCTTATCTCGTTCGGCAGGCTCAGCCAGACATACCTGAGCAGCCTCCCGTATTTGTCCGTCTCCGAAACGTCCTTTTCAAGGTACACGGTCTTTCCGGCAAGCCGGCCTTTCGTATAGTCGCTGGCCTCCTTGCCGTAAAATTCAGTTGTCGTAGTTGATTCAGGCGTGTCCACACCTATGAACCTGACCCTGCTCCCGTCGGAGAGCACCACCGTGTCCCCGTCTACAACCCTAGACACAACCGCTTTCTCGAAGCTTATGCCTTCGACACTATGAATCTCGCCTGTTTGGGTTCCGGCCTGTGATGATGTATTTGAATTGCCCGCCGAACAGCCCGCCGCAAAAATCGAGCCCGCAACAAGCGCAGCAATAAGCGTGTTCCTGAATATCCCGTTGTTCATCTTCATTGTCCCACCTGGTTTCCATGATTTTTTTACTTTCTAATTATACTACCGGCCGGCTTTGTCCACAAGTGCGGACTGGTTTAATCCACAATGTGTATATTTCGTGCCGGACTTGCTGTATAATTAAGACAAATATTCAGGAGGTTCACTGTATGAAAATCAGATTTGCAGCTGCGTTCCTGCTCATCCTCCTCTGCCTGGCAGCTCCGGGCTGCGGCCGAAACGACAAAGAAACCGCCATAGGCATCAGGGGATTTGTTACTCAAAAATCCGGCAACGACACCGAGGGGACCATACTGGTGGAGGGCAAGGTGGAGGCAGATACGAGCTTCGACAAGGCAAGCGTCCGGATAACAAAGGATACCCTGATCCAGAAGGATGCCATGAGCAGAAGCTTCGGGCTGTCCGACATAGAAGTCGGCAGCCGTGTAGAGGTAATATTCAAAGGCGCTGTGGCGGAGAGCTACCCCGTGCAGGGCACCGCCGACACCGTTAGGATACTGTCGCCAGAATAGATCATAGAAGTAAAGGAGCGTGATCCCTATGAAGAACACTGACTTCCTCAAGAATTCAGGCCAGCCATGGGTTGTCTACAGGACCCTGCTGGACCTGGAGGGTCTCGGCGAGAATGACCACGCCGTCAAGAAGGCACGCGCGGAAATGCTGAGCCACCCGCTCATCCAGGATATAATAGATGAGCTCCAGGACTGGCCAGGCATAGTCCTCAACAGCCACAAGAGCGCCGGCCAGCTTTACCACAAGCTTTCCTTCCTTGCAGACCTGGGTATAACGGCCGAAGACAAGGGCATGGAAAAGGTAGTGACAAAAATAAAGGCAAGCGTTTCAAAGGAAGGCCTGTTCCAGCTGCCTACCCAGATCCCTGAGCATTTCGGAGGCAGCGGAAAAGAGGAGCTCGCCTGGGCGCTATGCGACGCGCCGATAACGCTGTACTCGCTTTCCCGGCTTGGCCTGAAGGACGATCCCGATGTCCGAAGGGGCCTTGGCTTCCTCCTTGGCCTTGTCAGGGGCAACGGCTGGCCCTGCAAAGTGTCGGAAAACCTGGGAAATTTCCGCGGTCCCGGAAAAAAGGACGACCCATGCCCTTACGTCAACCTCATAATGCTGAAGCTCATCGCCCTTTTCGATGAGCACATGGACGGCATCGAAGCCCGCGCAGGGGTGGAAAGCCTCCTCAGCCTTTGGGATGTCAGCCTCGAACGCCATCCCTACATGTTCTTCATGGGCACGGACTTCAGGAAACTTAAGGCGCCTTTCATCTGGTACGATATCCTCCATGTCGCCGACGTCCTGTCACAGTACCCGTATGCAAGGAGGGATTCGAGGCTCAGGGACATGATGGATGTGATACATTCAAAAGCTGACGAAAACTGCCGTTACACGCCGGAATCCGTATGGACCGCCTGGAAAGGCTGGGATTTCGCGCAGAAGAAGGAGCCGTCACCATGGCTCACATTCCTTGTTTTCAGAATCGACAATAGGTTGAAGTAAGGGGAGGCAGCTATGGCAGATAAAAAGATTCCCGCTTCCTGGCTGACCCTGGAGAGCCGTGATGAATGGAGCAGCTGGCTTGCCTCCCACCACAGCTCTGAATCAGAGGTATGGCTTAAGATAAAAAAGGCCGGCTCAAAGGGAGCCGGCGTAAACCTTGCCGATGCAGTGACGGAGGCTCTCCGCTTCGGCTGGATCGACAGCAGGATGAGAAGCCTTGGCGAAGAAGGGTATATACTCCGCTTCTCCCCACGCAAACCTGGCAGCGTGTGGTCAGCTGTAAACAGGAAGCGTGTGGAGGCCCTCACAGAGGATGGTCTCATGACTGAAGCCGGCCGGGCGGCAGTCCGCGCAGCAAAGGAAAGCGGCCAGTGGCAGAACGCCTATTCATCGAAGGAGAAGCCGGAGATACCCGCTGACCTCATGGCCGAGCTTGAAGCCAGTCCGCCTGCCCTTGAGAATTTCAGCAGCTGGAGCAACAGCGACCAGCTGCAGGCCGTCTTCTGGTTAGGCCAGGCAAGGCGTCCTCAGACGCGCATCAGGAGAATAAAGTATATAGCGGCCAGGGCGCAATCCGGCCGCAAGATAAATTCAGTTTAAAGGAGACGATACTATGGCAAACTCTCTCGCAGCTGCAGGCCCCAACTCCAAGTACAAGCTGCCCGGCGCAGAGCCCGCAGGTTTCTGGGCCGGCTTCTGGCACGGCCTGATAGCACCCATCACTTTCATAATCAGCCTTTTCACTCCCAACGTTAGGATTTACGAGTCCCACAACAAGGGCGTTCTCTACGATTTCGGCTTTATAATCGGCGTCTCCGCTTCCTTCGGCGGAAGCGGCTCACAGGCACGCTGATCAGCCTTTATTGCCCCGGAAATGATTCAATTTATGCGGCGGGGCCTCCCTACAGCTTCCCCGCCATACCGAAAACGGCACCTGAAACGAAAGGCACCAGCCATATTCCCCAGACGGCTATGCTGAATCTGTGGAAATCGGCTTTTTTCTTCTCGTCTCCCCGGACCAGGACGAATGTGGCCCAGACTGCGTGGAAAAGCATGAGCAGTATCGCCAGCAGTCCCGTCACCCCGTGGAAGTTAAACGCAAACCCTTCCCCGGCTATTTTTCCCATAAGGGTTGTCCCCAGAGTGTCGCAGACCAGCCCTGTCCAGAATATCGCGGCGTGCCAGCTTTTAAGTTCCCCGCTGATCTTTTCACCCCAAACCCCCGTGGTATAGAATGCAAGCGCGCATGTTATGGATATCACTGCGTAAATCAACATAAAAATTCCTCCTCTTATTATAATTCGGGCCGCTTACTGAACACTGTTCATTAAATTGCCAAATGTTAGATCACACCGTTTGGGATGTGATCTAAAATATGATTTCCTTCAGTATCTTCTTGAAAGCCGGATATTCGAATGCCGGCATCTGGATTATGGTCACGAAATTCATCATTATGAATCTGGCCGCTTCCCTTGATGGCACTCTGCTTTTTATCCTGCCTGCCTTCAGCTCTTTGTCAATAATGCCCTCTATCAGGCATGCAAGCTTGTCCACGTAGAGGATCTCCTCTTTCGTCCCTCTCCTCACGTAGTCCGGCTGGTCGTAAAAGCCGGGATTGAGCCACTCGTCCTTGAAGGTCCTTATGAAGCCGCTCAGTTCGGCGAAGAGCTTGTCCAGCTTTTCATAAAAGGAACAGTCCAGTCCCTCCAGCCTCTCCAGCTTGTTCATGTTTTCATTCCAGTAATCTGACATCATTCCTATCACCAGGTCGTGCTTTGTGGGATAGTAGTTGTAGATTGTCCCCAGCGCAATGCCGCAGGCCTTTGAGATGTTCCTCATGCTGAGCTTTGAGTAACCCTCGCTGTAAAGGATCTTCTTAGCCTCGTCCAGTATCAGCTGCTTGGGATTTTCAATTATCTTGGGCAACGGGCTCCCCCCTTCCAAAATCGTCCATTCAAATGAACGCCGTTCATTTGTTTAATCATACTCCAATTATGCCGGCTTGTCAATTTACATTTTGTACAGGAACCACTTGCAGGTGCTGAATTCGTATTTTATCTCGAACAGCCGCTCCGAATCGCCGTCAAGGCTCTGGCAACGGAACAGCAGCATCTTGTTTCCCGCCAGCTTTTCAACGTGCCTGAGGATTATCCTGTCTATCTTTATCACTTTCATGGGTTCATCGTTAATCTGGAGCCTGAATCTGATGGGCCTTATCTCTCCCTTTTCATCCGTATAGGATATGACTTCTATCGGATAGTTCATTACCTTCATTCTCTCACCTCTCTTACAATATGGAGCTCATGAGCGGATAGTCCTCCTCGCCTACTCCACCGGACATCGCGCTGAGCCCCGAGTGGAGAAGGCTCGAGCGCATCACCGCTTTTGCCCCGTGGGCAAGCCTTATCTCGTCTATCGCCCTGTTCAGCTTCTTGTCTTTCTCATAGTCGAAGCTGTCCAGCATTGAGAACTGGAAAAAGTCGCCGCTGCAGAGCTCCGTCACCTGGACGCCCATATGCCTTATGGGCCTGCCCTTCCAGAGCCTGTCGAAAAGGCTGCAGGCGGTCTCGTGTATCTTCCTGGTCGAATCCGTTGCCACATCAATCTTCTTCTGCATGCCGCAGGTGGCTAGGCTGTTGTCCCTTATGCTTATGGATATCACCCTGCAGCAGTTCCCTGAATACCTGAGCCTCATGCCCACGGTTTCGCAGAGGGAGAGGAGCAGCCTGCAGGCCGTCTCCCTGTCCTCCAGGTCGAAGGCTGTCGTGGTTGAATTCCCCACGCCCTTCATTTCCATGTGGTTGCTTTTTCGCACATCGGAGCCCTCTATGCCGTTGGCGTACCTCCATATGAGCTCGCCGTGGCTCTTCATCTTGTACCTGAGCAGCTCAGGATCGAATTTCGCCAGCTCCCCTATGGTGTATATGTTCATGTTGTGCAGCTTCGTCGATGTGGCCCTGCCCACCATGAAGAGATCCTCAACGGGGAGCGGCCACATCTTTTTCTCTATCTCCTCCGGGAACAGTGTGTGTATCCTGTCCGGCTTCTTCAGGTCCGAGGCTACCTTTGCCAGCAGCTTGTTCTCCGATATCCCTATGTTTACCGTGAAGCCGAGCTCCTTCTTGATCCTCTCCTTTATGGCCTCCGCAAGCGTCATATGATCGCCGTAGAGGTTCTTCATGCCCGAGAAGTCGAGAAAGCTCTCGTCAACGGAAAACCTCTGTATCCTTGGCGTGTATTCCATAAGGATTTCATGCATGGCCTGGCTGCACTGCATGTATATCCAGTATCTCGGCGGAACCACCACGAGTTCCGGGCACTTAGCCCTCGCCTGGTAAAGCGTCTCCCCTGTCCTTATGCCGTACTTTTTTGCAGGTATGGATTTCGTAAGCACGATGCCATGCCTGCTGGCCTCGTCTCCTCCGACTGCGGACGGGATATCCCTCAGATCCAGCTCCTCGCCGTGCTGGAGCCTGAAAGCAGCCTCCCAGGACAGGTATGCGCTGTTCACATCGATGTGAAATATCAATCTCTCCATTACCCTCACCTTTTTTCAGATTTAATACGAACACTTGTCTCACCTTTTTTCAGATTTAATACGAACACTTGTTCTTATATTATACACCACTTTTCCCGTTTTGCAAACAAATCGCTTTCCCCTTCAGAGGACTCCAGCCCCGAAATAGAAAAAAAGCCGGAAAAATCCAGCTTTTTCTTATGATATCATTTGTATTTTTTGAAAAGGTACGCTCCGAAGCCAGCCGCCATTATCCCGAGCAGGAGCAGCATGAAATCGCTCATGGTCCTGAAATAGGAGAACAGCAGCAGAAATCCGCTGAAAACCAGAATAGCGCCGCATACCCTTACAAACTTCCTGTAAGTCTTGTTATCCATAAAAAATTTCCCTCCGCGATCATAAAAATAAATCATTGCACTTCCATTTTACCACAAAGCTTTATTTTATACTTCCGCCAGGCGGAAATTTTTGCGGGTGGCCCCGCCGGCTAGTTTTCGATGAATATGGTGTCTATCCACTTCTCGAACTCTCCTAAAACCTGCCTTTCCTCCGTGAATGCCATGCTTTCCCTGAATCTGGCCCCGGGCCTGTCGCCGTTTCCGAACGTGAGTATTCCGCAGCCTTCGAACTTTCCGTCCCTGAATTCTCCCACGTACCTGTCTCCGTTCGTGAATTCGCATATCCCGTGGCCATGAGGCATGCCGTTTCTTAAATCTCCAGTGTATTTTTTTCTTTCCAATCCGATCATAATATCCACCCTCTCAATATACTCTAATTAGGCCTCAACGAATATGGTCTCCATCCACTTCTCGAATTCACCGAGAATATGCTTTCCTTCATCGGTCGCCCTGTTCTCCTTGAATCTTCCTATAAATTTGTCTCCGTTTGCGTATGTGAGTATTCCGTAGCCTTCGCATTTTCCGTCCCTGAATTCCCCTACATACTTGTCCCCGTTGGCGAATTCACACATGCCCTGTCCGTGAGGCATCCCGTTCCTGAATTCTCCCATGTACTTTTTCCCTTTTTCCAATCCAAACATAATTTTCACCCTTTCGCTATATTTATATTACATGAATCTGCTTCCGCAGTGCTTTTTTCTCAGTTTAGGTTTTTCTATTTTCCCTGTAGGGTTCCTCGGTATATCCTCGAAGATGATGTGTCGCGGACGCTTGTATCTCGGCAGCTCCCTGCAGAACTCATCTATCTCCTCCCTGGTGCAGTTGTAGCCGGGCTTGAGCTCTATCACAACCGCAGGCACCTCTCCGAGACGCTTGTCAGGTATCCCGATGCCCGCAACGTCCTTTACCGCATTGTGGCTTCGGAGGAAATCCTCTATCTGCACCGGGTATATGTTCTCGCCGCCGCTTATTATAACGTCTTTCTTGCGGTCAACCAGGTGGATGAAGCCGTCTCCGTCCATCTGCGCCATGTCTCCTGTGAACAGCCATCCGTCTCTTAAGGCCTCCGCCGTTGCCTCTGGATTCCTGAAGTAGCACTTCATTACTCCGGGTCCCTTTACGCAGAGCTCGCCGACCTTCCCCTGCTTAACGGTCTTGCCGTCCTCGCCTACGATCCTTACCTGCCAGCCGTGGCCTGCAGTACCTATGGCCCCTACTTTATGGCTGTTTTCCAGCCCCAGGTTCACGCAGCCCGGGCCGGCGGCTTCCGACAAGCCGTAGTTCGTGTCATAGTCCTGATCCGGAAAGTACCCGTTCCATCTGCGTATGAGGCTTGGCGGTATAGGCTGCGCTCCCATGTGCATGAGCCTCCACCGGGAGAGGTTGTGCTCCTCAGGCTTTACGTCTCCCCTGTCCATGGCGTCCAGTATGTCCTGGGCCCATGGCACAAGCAGCCAGGCGATGGTTATGCTCTCCTCCGATATGGTTCTTATTATCCATTCGGGCTTCACACCCTTCAGGAGAACAGCTTTGCTTCCCGAGAGGAGGCTTCCGAACCAGTGCATCTTAGCGCCCGTATGGTACAGCGGAGGTATGCAGAGGAAGTTGTCCTCCCTGGTCTGGCCGTGATGGCTCATCTCTACCTCGCAGGCAGCCACCAGGCTCTGGTGCGTGTGAAGTATCGCTTTCGGGAAGCCCGTGGTTCCCGAGGAGAAATATATTACTGCGTCCATGTCCTCGCTTAATTTTATTCCCGGGGCTTCTGAAGAGCTGTTCTCTGTCAGTTCGGAAAAGCTTTCCGCAAATTCCGGGCATCCCGTTCCCAGGAAAAGGCGCATTCCAACCCTTGGAACCTGGTCCAGTATGCCTCCGACTCTTTCTATGAACTCCTGCCCGAATACCAGAGCATCGCATTCCGCCAGGTCCAGGCAGTATCTGATTTCATCCGAAGTGTTTCTGAAGTTTAGCGGAACCGCCAGTGCCCCTGTTCTAAGTATCCCGAAGTATATGGGCAGCCACTCTATGCAGTTCGTGAGCAGTATTGCCACTTTGCTGCCTTCCCTGACCCCCCTGTCCAGCAGCAGGTTCGCAAAGCGGTTTGCTTTTTCATCGAAGCCGGCCCAGGTCATCTCCCTGCGTCCTTCCCTGATTTCCGGGTTGACCTCGACCAGGCTGATTTCATCGCCGAACATCTCGGCATTATGTCTTAGGATTTCCGTTATAGGCATTTTCATCCCTCCAAATTTGATTTGTTTTTCGATGCGGAGCATCATTTTCAGAGGGACAGAAATAAAAAAACCGTCCTCTGAATTTAATCAGAGGACGGAAACAATCCGCGGTACCACCTCAGTTTGCAAACGTCTCGCGGCGTCTGCCTCAACGGGTGCCATCACACCCTGGCACTGTAACGGGTGCTCCCGGCATAGGCCTAAAAGAATAATCTCTTCAGCCCGCAACTCATGGAATGTATTCAAAGCAATTCATCCTTTGCGCCTCTCACCACCCGGCAGCTCTCTGTAAAGTTGGCATGCTCCTACTTCTTTCCATTCATAGTCGTTATGTATGAGTCCAATTTTATATCCTTTTCAGGCAAATGTCAATATATTCTCACAATTATTTTTTGGCCTTTTTTAGCTAATTTCCGTATATTTCAACCTCCACGTAGTGGTTGTAGCTGTTTGCTGTGCTTCCATTGGAGTAGAACCTGGCATATCTCGCATTCACCGGACTGAAGTTCAGGATAAGGCCTGCGCTCGTCTCCGTGTACTCGCTGCCGGTTCCCGTCCCCCTGCCTGCGCTGTTGTTCGTGTCGTTGTTGTATACAGTCGTCACATCCGTTGCGAAGTCCGGGTCATTCGAAAGCTGGACTACCACATCGTGGTATTTCCTCGAGTCTCCGAAGTAGTGCCAGAGCTTGACGCTGCCTACGCTGTAGGAGGCACCCAGGTCTACCTGGATCCACTGGAGTCCGGAATTGGTGTAGCTGTCTGCGTAGTTGTTTGTGTTCTTATCGCCGTTTGTCACCAACGCCGGATTTGTGAATGCTGCGGATGATAAAAGCGGTTTTCCCGCTGCCAGGTTTGTGACTGCAGGAGGCTGGCTGCCGTATATCTCTACCTCAACGTAGTGGTTGTAACTATTGGCTGTGCTGCCGTTCGAATACAGCCTGACGTACCTCGCATTGACGGTGCTGAACACTATGTCGAGCCCCTCGTTTGTCTCGGTGTATTCGCCGTTTGTTCCCGTTCCGCGGCCTGCGCTGTTGTTGGCGTCGTTGTTGTATACCGTTGTCACGCCTGCTGCGAAGGCCGGGTCGTTTGAAAGCTGTACTATCACATCATGGTATTTCCTCGAGTCTCCGAAGTAATGCCAGAGTTTGATGTCGCTTACGCTGCGTGAAGCTCCCAGGTCTATCTGGATCCACTGGAGTCCGGAGTTCGTATAGCTGTCGGCGTAATTGTTTGTATTCATATCGCCGTCGGTTACCTTCTGCAGCCCTGTGAATGCTGCGGAGGATGAAGGCAGCTTACCTGCCGCCAGGTTTCCTTCCGCAGCGGATGTCACGGTTATCTGGCAGGTTGCCTTAAGCCCTCCGTCCACCGCGGTGGCGGTTATGACCGCTGTTCCAGCTGACAGTGCAGTGACGAGTCCGGATGCCGATACCGATGCCACGGAGGCTGCTGAGCTTGACCACACGACGTCCTTGTTTGCAGCATTTGACGGCAGCACTGTGGCTGTAAGCGTGTCAGTCCCGCCTATGTCCAGCGCTTCAGTTGTTTTATTAAGGGTTACGGAAGAAGGATGCACCACTGCTGGTATTACGGTTACCTCACAGGCTGCTGTCAGACCTCCGTCAACTGTTGCGGCTGTTACCGTTGCTGTTCCTGCGCTCACCCCTGTCACAAGTCCTGCCGGCGACACCGTTGCGACGTCCGGCGCAGAAGTTGACCAGGTTACATCCTTGTTTGTTGCGTTCGCAGGAAGAACTGCAGCCGTAAGTGTTTCACTTGCCCCCGCTTCCAATGTGGCTGTTGTTTTATTCAGGCTTACGGATGCGGGATGCACCGTTTCGCCCGAAGCGTATATCTCTATCTCAACGTAGTGGTTGTAGCTGTTGGCTGTGCTGCCGTTTGTATAGAACCTTGCATATCTTGCATTGACGGCGCTGAACGGTATGTCCAGTCCTGCGCTTGTCTCAGTGTATTCGCTGTTGGCGCCCGTTCCGCGTCCCGCGCTGTTGTTTGTATCATTGTTGTATACAGTGTTTACTCCCGCTGTGAATTCCGGGTCGTTTGAAAGCTGGACAACCACGTCGTGGTATTTCCTGCTGTCCCCGAAATAGTGCCAGAGCTTGATGTCGCTGACGTTGTATGCGGTGCCAAGGTCAAGCTGAAGCCATTGGATCCCTGAGTTTGTATAGCTGTCCGCATAGTTGTTCACGCTCTTGCCGCCGTCCGTCACATAGGCCAGGCCAGTGAATGTAAGTGAAGAGGTCGGAAGTTTTCCGTATGCCAGATTCCCTGTTACCGGCGCCGTGACGGTAACTGTGCAGGTTGCCGTAAGCTCCCCGTCTACGGTCTTCGCTGTTATAGTGGCCGTTCCTGCGCTTACGCCTGTCACCAGGCCGCTAGGAGAAACGGCAGCCACGGCCGGTTTTGTGGATGACCAGGTTACGCTCTTGTCTGTGGCATCTGCAGGAAGGACTGTTGCCGTGAGCATGTCGGTCGCTCCTGTAGCCAGGGTTGCCGCGGCTTTGTTGAGGCTTATGGATGCAGGATGGACAACCTCCGCAGGCGAACCGGATATTTCAATCTCAACATAGTGGTTGTTGCTGTTCGCCGTGCTCCCGTTTGAATAGAATCTGGCGTATCTTGCGTTTACATCATTGACCGGTATGTCGAGCCCGGAGCTGCTCTCGGTGTACTCGCTTTTGGTCCCTGCTCCGCGTCCAGCGCTGTTGTCAGTGTCGTTGTTGTATACGGTGGTGACTCCGGCTGCAAAGTTCGGGTCGTTTGAAAGCTGGACAACCACGTCGTGGTATTTCCTGCTGTCCCCGAAATAATGCCACAGCTTGATACCGCTGATTTGGTTGATCCCTCCCAGATCCAGCTGTACCCATGCAAGGCCGCTGTTCGGGTAGTCGTCGGAATAGCTGTTTGTGCTCTTGTTTCCGTCCGTCATGAACGACGGGTCCGTGAAAGCTTTTGATGAGGACGGAACCTTTCCTGTTGCCAGGTTTACGGACTGCACCGGCTCTTCCAGTATCTCAGACACTGTAACAAAGCTGTAGCCCTGAGCCGTCAGCGTGTCGATTATATCCTGAAGGGCGTATATGTTGTTGTTGTCTCCGGTGTGCATCAGCACTATGGCGCCCGGCGCGATGTTCCCTACAACGTTGTCGTATATTTCATCGGCAGGGATATCGTTATAGTCGTATGAGTCCAGCGACCAGTTGACTGTCGTCGGGTAACCCTCGTCTCCCGCAGCCTCAAGAACCGTGGAATTGTATGATCCGTAAGGCGGCCTGAACAGAGGTTTCGTAGTCTTGCCTGTGATTCCGCTCATGATGTTCTCTGTGTCGCTGATCTCCTCCCTTATCTCATCGTAGGACAGGGTCGTCAGGTCAGTGTGCGAGTAGGCATGGTTCGCAAGCTCATGCCCTGCCTGGTCGATTGCCAGGAGGCTGTCCGGATAAGCCTCGGCCATCTCACCAGTTATGAAGAAGGTCGACTTTATATCGTTTGCGTCCAGGATGTCGAGAAGCGGCTGGACTTTTTCCAGCGGATCGCCGTCATCAAAGGTCAAAGCCACTCGCTTCGACGAAGTGTCGCCTTCCGTGTAAAGCGCGGAAGGATCCGCCGCTGAGGCCATCGGAAGGAATGCCGCAACAAAGATGAAGACCATCGACAATGACAGCAGTATTTTTATCCTCTTGCTTTTTCTATACATAACACTTCACCCCGCTATAGAAGTAATTGCAGTCTATATATAGAATCATTTTATCATAATTTTCTGACATTTACAAAGGGAATCGCCCCCTCTGTCTAGTCCTGATTTTCCTTGTACCGGATTTCCTCGTATTCCGGTTTTCTGTCGAATTCCCTGCAGGCGAATCTGCAGACAGGGACTATCTTCACCCTGTTCTCCTTTGCGGCCTCAACGACAGTCTTCACCAGATTGCACGCTACGCTCTCCCCCCTGTAATCGGGCTCCACGTAGGTGTGATCTATGGTACAGAATTTAGGGTTGTCCGTTGAGAAGGTGCACTCCCCTACTTCTTTCCTTCTGTCGTAGGCTGCTGCCCTGTTCTTTTCCTCCTCGAGCCTGTAGTCAATGTTATTTTCGTTCAATTCATCTCCCCCCTTCCTGTTTACTTTTATATTATTTCTACATTGCCGGGCTAAAACCTTTAAAGGCAGCTTAAATATGGTATAGTATGATTAATAATATTTTTGGAGGTGTTCACATGTCAAATATGATGCTGCCGGTTGCCATATCGAACCGCCACGTCCATCTGAGCCAGGCAGACCTGGAGGTGCTTTTCGGCAAGGGCTTTGAGCTTACAAAAATGAAGGACCTTTCACAGCCGGGACAGTTTGCAGCTAACGAGCAGGTCGACCTGGTTGGTCCGAAAAGGACAATAAGCGGGGTAAGGATTCTTGGTCCGGCCAGAAAAACCACGCAGGCAGAGATATCCGTAACCGATGCCTTTACTCTGGGTGTTGCGCCGGTTCTAAGGAATTCAGGCGATCTCGAGGGCACTCCTGGAATTAAGCTCGTCGGGCCTGCTGGCGAGGTTGTTCTGGACAAGGGCTGTATAGTTGCCTCCAGGCACATCCACATGCACACAAGCGATGCAGAGAATTTCGATGTGAAGGACAAGGATATAGTGAGCATAAGAACAGGCGGGCCCAGACCGGTTGTGTTTGAAAACGTGCTTGTACGGGTTCACCCTGAATATGCCCTGGAGATGCATGTAGATACGGATGAGGGGAACGCTGCCCTTCTCAGGAACGGTACAATGGTCGAACTGATCAAATAATTACTCTTAAATAAAAAACAACGCCTGCATTTGCAATAAAATGCCGGCGTTGTTTTTATTTCATGTCTTTGATTATAATCCTGCAGTTATTTTCCGTACACTTCAAGCTCAACGTAGTGGTTGTAGCTGTTGGCCGTGCTTCCGTTTGAGTAGAGCCTCACATACCTTCCGTTTACAGAAGTTA